>CAYZNO010000130.1:0-1511 GCA_964479685.1 uncultured Gammaproteobacteria bacterium | reverse complement strand
CTTTTCCCATATTTATTTTAAAAAAATTATTTTACATCTCTCCCTAAAAGATAGGGATTACGATACTTTACTTTTATTGCCTCCAAAAATTCTCTCCCGTCTTTCGGAGAAACTAATTTTCCATTAAGAGAAAAATCTTCCTGAAGTAAATTTTTTATAAAATCTTCATCGCCTTCGAATTTGACTTCCCCTCCAACTAATCGGCAGCGGGCCAAGACGCGAGGCGGTTTGTCCGGATCAAAAACATTTATAATTTCAACTGAATCAGGCCCCTCTTCCCTGATTTCGCTGTACCTTCTCGGCCTCATAAACTCTAAAATTTTTCCTGATTCTCCCATAATATTTTAATTTAAGTTAAGTTAATTTATTTTATTTTACCTTCCTTTCCTAACTTTACCCCTTCTTGCCAAAAATTTCAAGATGTTATAAGATTGATTTTGCCCCTTGCTTCAAAAAAATTGACGCGAAGGGCTATCTTAAAAAAGAAAGGAGATTGGGTCTGCCCGAAACCGGGGCAACCCCATTAACAATTAACTATGGATCTAACTAACTTAAACGAAAAAGACGGAAAACAGACGATGGAGACATTGCTCGCTGATGCCTCTTTTTTGAAAATTCCCAAAGTCGGCGACGTGGTCAAGGGAAGGGTTCTCACCGCGAGCAAAAACGAAGTTCATCTTGATATTGAGGGCTTTAAGACCGGCGTGGTCCGCGGCCGCGAACTCTGCGACGAATCTAGCGAATACTCGGGATTGAACCCGGGCGACGAAATCGAGGCGACCGTCATGGAACTTGAAAACGAAAACGGCGAAGTCGAACTTTCCTTCCGTTTTGCCGGACACAAAAAAGTCTGGGACAAATTGTCGGAAACCTTGAAAGCCGGAGAAATTATCAACGCCACCGTTGTTGACGCGAACAAAGGCGGCTTGATGATGAACGTCAATAAAATTATCGGATTCTTGCCCGTTTCGCAATTAGCGCCGGAACACTATCCGCGCGTGCCGGGCGGCGAGAAAAATAAAATTTTGGAAAAATTAAAAACCTATGTCGGCCTGGTGATGGAAGTAAAAATCATCGATGTCGGCGAAGAAGACGAAAAGCTGATTGTTTCAGAAAAAGCCGCTTGGGAAGAAAAACAGAAAAATATCATTTCCGCCTACAAAGTCGGAGACATTATTGAGGGCACGGTTTCCGCCCTGGCTGATTTCGGAGTCTTCGTGAAATTCGATAATCTGGAAGGTCTGGTCCATATTTCTGAACTCGCCTGGCAGAGAATTGATCATCCCCAAGATATCGTCAAGGTTGGGGAAAAGATAAAGGCGGAAATTATCGGAGTTGAAGGTTCAAAAATTTTTCTCTCTATGAAAAAACTGGTTGAAGACCCTTGGAAAAAAATTAACGATAAATACAATATCGGCCAAATTGTCGAGGGCAAGGTTTTGAAAATCAATCCTTTCGGCTTGTTTGTCGAACTGGATCCGGAAATCCACGGCCTGGCCCATATCTGCGAA
>CAYZNO010000129.1:0-1528 GCA_964479685.1 uncultured Gammaproteobacteria bacterium | reverse complement strand
TTTTGTCATTTTTATTTTTTATAAAAAACACGTTAATACAGGCTTATGCCTACAATAAATCAACTCATTAAAAGAAAAAGGAAACCGTTGCAAAAAAAGACTAAAACTCCGGCGCTGCAGTCGACATTGGATACATTGCACCGCAAAAGAAGGGAACTGCAAAAAGGCGCCTCTTTCAAGCGCGGCGTTTGTCTTAAGGTAACGACCGTTACTCCTAAAAAACCGAACTCAGCCTTGCGTAAAATCGCGAGAGTCAGATTATCAAACGGTATGGAAGTAACTGCATATATCCCCGGCGTCGGCCACAATTTGCAGGAACATTCAATCGTCATGGTCCGCGGCGGACGCGTTAAAGATCTGCCGGGTGTCAGATATCACATTGTTCGCGGCGTTTACGATACCCAGGGCGTTGAAGGAAGAAAACGCGGTCGCTCGATTTATGGGGCGAAGATGCCTAAATAATTTTAATTTGTCTAAAACAAAAATAATCATATGAGAGGCAAGAGAGCACCCAAAAGAAAATTACTGCCGGATCCGAAATATAAAAGTACGACAATCGCGAAATTTATCAATTACGTGATGGAACGGGGTAAAAAGACCGTAGCCCAGTCGATTGTCTACGGAGCTTTTGATATTATCAACAAGAAATTGAACCAGGATCCCCTTGAAGTTTTTGATCAAGCCTTGAAGAACGTTACTCCGGCTCTTGAAGTCAAAAGTCGGAGGGTTGGCGGCGCCAACTACCAGATTCCGATTCCGGTCAGGGGAGAAAGAAAATTAGCCCTGGCTTGCCATTGGATTTTGGACGCGGCTAGGCACAAAAAGGGAAAACCAATGGCCGAAAAACTGGCCAACGAACTCATGGAAGCCTATCAAAATCAGGGCGACGCTGTTAAAAAGAGAATGGATGTTCATCGCATGGCCGAAGCCAATCGGGCATTCGCCCATTTCGCGAGATTTTAATTTTTGTAAATATTTATGCCTAGACAATATACCCAAGAGCAAACTAGAAATATTGGCATTATCGCCCATATTGATGCCGGGAAAACAACAGTTTCTGAGCGTGTTCTCTATTACACTGGGAAAAAACATAAAATCGGCGAAGTTCACGAGGGCGCCGCGGAAATGGACTGGATGGAGCAAGAGCGCGAACGCGGAATTACTATTACTGCCGCGGCTACAACCTGTTTTTGGAAAGACGTCCGCATTAATTTGATTGACACCCCTGGCCACATCGATTTTACGGTGGAAGTAAAACGTTCATTGCGCGTCCTTGACGGCGCCGTGGTTATTTTTGACGGAGTGGCCGGTGTTGAACCGCAATCAGAAACAAATTGGCGTTACGCTGACGGTTACAAGGTACCGCGCATGTGCTTTATAAATAAACTCGACCGGACAGGCGCTGATTTTTACAATGATGTTAAATCAATTCACGAAAGGCTGACAAAAAACGCTCATCCTTTGCAGTTGCCAATTGGAACCGAGGCCAATTTTAAAGGAATTATCGATCTTTTTACCCGCAAGGCTT
>CAYZNO010000128.1:0-1540 GCA_964479685.1 uncultured Gammaproteobacteria bacterium | reverse complement strand
TGGATGAAAATATCGCTTATCTTACCGGGAGAGCCCTGGTTTCCCTTACTGGCGCCAAAAGCGTGGTGGTTGGCCGCGATATGCGCTCCTCATCTGCGTCCTTGTCGCGCGAAGTTATCCGGGGCGTTATTGATCAGGGTGCTAATGCCGTAGACATAGGTCTTGTTTCAACGCCGATGTTGAATTTTGCCGTGGCCGAATTTGAGGAACACGAAGCCGGCATCATGATTACGGCTTCCCATAACCCTAAGGAGTATAACGGTCTGAAATTGTGTTATGGGGATGCGCTGCCTATCGGAGCCGATACGGGTATGGCGGAAATCAAGAAACTTGTTACGGAAAATAATTTTGAAAGTAAAAATTGCGGAGAATTGATTGAAAAAGACATCTTTCATCCGTATGTATCTAAAATTTTGAATTTTAGCGACCCCGCGAGCATAAAGCCGCTCACGGTTGTGGTTGATACTGCCAATGCCGTTGGTTCAGTGCCCTTGTTGGAAATTTTTAAAAAATTACCGTGCAAACTGATTCCGTTGCATTTTAATCTGGACGGAACTTTTCCAAATCACGAGGCCAATCCGCTGAAAGAAGAGACATTGGTTGATTTAAAAAATAAGGTTTTAGACGAGGGAGCGGATTTGGGCATAGCAATTGACGGTGACGCCGATCGTATCGGCTTTGTGGACGAGAAAGCGGAAGTTGTCCGCGCCGATATTGTTGAGGCTTTAATCGCCAGAGAATTGCTTAAAAAAAATCCAGGAGAACTTGTTCTCTATGATGTGCGGTCGAGCAGGGTGGTAAAAGAAGAAGTGGAACGCGCCGGCGGTCGGGCAAAAATGTGCCGCGTCGGGCATGCTCTGATAAAAAAACAGATGCGCGATGAGGGAGCGCTTTTTGCCGGAGAATTTTCTTCGCACTTTTATTATCGTGATTTCTACAATGTTGAATCGGCCGACCTGACAATGCTTAAAATTTTCGAAATTATGAGTTTGGAGAATAAGCCGTTTTCAAAAATCGTAGCGCCGCTTTTAAGGTATTATCATTCCGGAGAAATAAATTTTAAAGTTTCGGATAAAGATGGGAAAATGAAAGAACTTGAAGAAAAGTATGGTAGTTTAGCCAAAGAAGTTTTTCATTTGGACGGTATCCGTTTGGATTTTGATGATTGGTGGTTTAACGTCCGGGCTTCTAACACCGAGCCGCTTTTAAGGTTGAATCTGGAGGCTAAAAGCAAACAATTGATGGAGGAAAAGAAAAAAGAACTGGAAACAATAATTAGAAAGGGCTAAGATATGATTGGCGTTTTTGATTCTGGCGTAGGCGGCCTGACCGTAGTGCGGGAAATCGAGAAGAGGCTTCCCAATTACCGGATAATTTATTTTGGTGATACGGCAAGAACCCCTTACGGGACGAAAAGTCGTGAAACAATCATAAAATACGCGCGGGAAGACGCAAAATTTTTGCTGTCGCGCGGCGCAAAATTAATTGTTATCGCTTGCAACACGGCTTCTGCCGTGGCCGCCGATATTCTGCGGCAGGA
>CAYZNO010000127.1:0-1567 GCA_964479685.1 uncultured Gammaproteobacteria bacterium | reverse complement strand
TTCCGGAGCTGAAGTTCCGAAAGA
Organism: uncultured Gammaproteobacteria bacterium; assembly: GCA_964479685.1. GTDB lineage: Bacteria > Patescibacteriota > Patescibacteriia > XYB2-FULL-38-15 > XYB2-FULL-38-15 > JBGSRW01. The sequence continues at coordinate 1,543 of CAYZNO010000127.1, read as the reverse complement.
AACAATCGTAAGGCCAATAACAATAACCGGAATTTTTAGTCTTTTGGCTAAAGACGAAGCGCCGTCAACCAGCCAGTCGGCGCCCTTGATTAGAATACCAAAACCAACAATAAAAAGCAGATAAGTGAGCATGTTTCTAACGATTTATGATTTAAGCAACTTATTTTTATGCGGCCGACAATTTTTTTTGGTCATGTCTTTTGAGTAGGAGCGTCAGAATCGGAGGAGTGAGAAGAGTTGTCAGGATAACCATAATTACAATCGCGGAAAAAATTTCATCCGAGACCACGCCCAGCGTTTTTCCTATCATGGCAAAAATTAGCCCTACTTCGCCACGGGGAATCATTCCGAAACCGACGACCGATTTATTGACTTTTCCGGCGACCAATCCGGAAACAATTTTCCCGACAAAAGCGGCAACGGTAATACCCAGGGCCATGAGGAGAATCGGCAAATTAAATAAAGTCTCCAATTTAACATTAATTCCCGTAAATACGAAAAAAATCGGAACTAAAAAATATCCGATTGGCTCGATCAGGTCCTCGATGTGGCGGTGGGCGTGCGGTTCAATGGCTTCCCGGATTTTTTCCTGGATTTCTTGCGGCGCGTCTTTTACGCTTTCCTTGACATCGCTTACCACTTTAGGATCCTTGAAGTAACGGAAGTGAATCGGGTCCAAGACAAGCCCCGCGGCGAAAGCGCCTACAATCGGGGCTAGACCGATTTTTTGCGCGAGGTAGGCGAGGGTTAACCCAAAGGCGACGGCCAACGTCAGTTTCATTCCTACGCCGGTATGGATCTTGGCAAAAGCTCTGCCGAGATACGGGGCGAAAAGTTGTCCGAGAATAATTGATCCGACCAGGAAAAGGATTGCTTTAGCAGTAATCAAGGCGATCATGCCGAAACTTACTGCGCCAAGCGTAACAACGGCCGAAACAACCGCCAGAATAATCAAGCCCAAGACGTCGTCAATTACCGCGGCTCCAAGAACAATTTGCGCTTCTGAGGTTTGTAATTTATTAAGATCGCGGAATACACGGGCAGTGATGCCGACCGAAGTTGCTGTGAGCGTCGCGCCTAAAAATAAATATGCTTTAAAAGAAAGGCCGGGCAGGAGCAGGGGGCCGACAACATAAGTTCCAAGAACAAAAGGGACGATAACACCGACGCAGGCCACTAAAAACGCGCGTAAACCGACCTGTTTCATTTTTTGGATGTTTGATTCAAGACCGATTTGGAAAAGAAGAATTACTACGCCGAGCTCGGCGAGAAAAGCGATAATAGGGTCGGTCTTTATCGGTTCAAAAATATGCAAACCGAGTAAAACAAGATTTCCTAAAATCACACCGATAACAAGCTCGCCCAAAACCGATGGTTGCCCTATTTTTTCCACCAAACTTGAGAGTTTGGCAGCGACAAGAATCACGGCAATCCATAAAAATGTCGTGGCAAAATCATGGCTGCCGCCCTCTTCCCCCGATGCCTGAACGAGAGGAACAACTACGAGCGCCAGCAATAAAAAAAACGGCATTAGTCTGCGGTA
>CAYZNO010000126.1:0-1609 GCA_964479685.1 uncultured Gammaproteobacteria bacterium | reverse complement strand
AAGAAGTATCGCATAAATTAAGTATTATTTTGTTTTATTATATCACATCTTGCGCAAAATAAGGGGTTATGTTAAACTTTTAGAAACTTTAAATTTAATGAGTTTTATGAAACATTACGAATTATTTTACATTATTCCGGGAAAATATACCGAGGAAGAGACGGAAGCAATTGGCCTTAGAGTCCAAGAAATGGTCAAAAAATACGGTGGAGAAATAACCATGACCGACAATTTGGGCAATAACCGTCTGGCCTATGATATTAAAGGTGCCCAGAACGGCAGTTTTATGGTTATTGAATTCAATGTCGAGCCGGCGGGGCTTAAAGAATTAGATAACGCTTTGAAACTGAATCCGGAATTGACAAGATATCAGATTACCAACAAAAAGCAGGAAACCAAAGAAGAAATCGAGAAAGCCAAACTGCGCCAGCAAAAAATGGCCGAGCGAGAAGCCAAGGCAGTGGCCGCCGAAACAGCGGAAAAAGCGGCTCCGGCGCCGAAAGTTAGTTTAGAAGAACTTGATAAAAAATTGGGAGAAATTTTGTCCGGCGATATTATCTAATTTTTTAATTTTTAATAATAAGCGTATGAACTTAAATAAGGCGATGATCATCGGTAACATGACCCGCGATCCGGAAGTAAAAACGACTCCTTCCGGACAAAACGTGGCTTCTTTTTCGGTGGCGACAAACCGCGTCTGGACCAACGCCCAAGGCCAAAAGCAGGAAGCAGTCGAATATCATAACATTGTCGCCTGGGGAAAGTTGGCGGAAATTTGTGGCCAATATCTGAATAAAGGAAAAAAGGTTTATATCGAGGGTCGACTGCAAACCCGCGATTGGGAAGGCCAGGACGGGGTTAAAAGATATAAAACAGAAATTGTCGCGGAAAATATGATTATGCTTGACCGCGGCGGATCGGGCGGCGGTTCATCGAGCCAAAACTACAGCCAGCCGGCGCCGGCCGAAGCGGCGGCTCCGGAAGAGGAAGAGATTAAGGTTGAAAATATCCCGTTTTAAATAATAAAAGATAAAATAATTCAGGCGAATCAGAAAAATTATGGTCAGACAAAACAATACGACAACCCAGAAAAAAGCGTGCCATTTCTGCGTGAATAACATGCTGAAAATCGATTATAAGTCCGAAGAGATGCTCAGAAAATTTCTTTCCTCTTATGGAAAGATTGTTCCGCGCCGGCGGAGTGGCGTATGCATGAAACACCAGAGAAAATTGGCCACAGCGATAAAGCGGGCCAGAGTGGTCGGTATTTTGCCGTTCTCCACAAGATAATATTGAATTAAAATGTTTTTAAATCCACTCTCAAAAAGACGGGTGGATTTTAAAATATAAATTGTCGGCTCGAAAGAGGCACGTTGTATGTTTAAAAATTGGCAGTTGTTAAAGGAAGACGCGAATAAAAGAAAAAAATTTTTTCGAAGGGCAAAAGTAGTTTCCCTAATCCGAGATTTTTTTGTAAAAGAAAATTTTTTGGAAGTTGAAACTCCGAGCCTAGTTAGATTGCCAGGAATGGAACCGTATCTTGACCCGGTCAAAGTTGAATTGGCTCTTGGTGGAAAAACCATGGACGGGTATCTCATAACATCTCCGG
>CAYZNO010000125.1:0-1665 GCA_964479685.1 uncultured Gammaproteobacteria bacterium | reverse complement strand
CTGGTAGGCAAGATACGCAAGCTCTGAAGATCCTCCTTGGATGGTTTTAATAGAGATATACGCGTTGAGACAAAATGAAAGGATGAGCATCAACATCACGATACGCAAAAATTGAAATCGTACCGGTGGCCGTAGCGCCGAAATCACTTTTCTTTTTTCAGCCATATATCCTCCTTGCCCAGTAAGGGCAATACCTTACCCAGAAAGGGTAATACCGACGCCTTTACCGCTTGCGTCGGGTGCAAGCCCAGAAGGGCAATACCTTGTCCAGCGGGACAACACCAGCGCAATTCCGCTAAGCGCTGGGTGTAACTCAGAGGGACAACACCCGCGCAATTCCGCTTGGCGCGGGGTGTGCGGACCAACAAACACCCGCGCAATACCTTTAAGCGCGGAGTGATAAGCACCGGCGTAATCCTCCGGCTCTTGCTTTCTTATATTTGATTCAACTGCGCAGAAAGCATCCGATAATACTCCCCAATCGCCTTAAAAGAACGGGCCATGAGCACCCACAGGATATAGCTTACCATACAAACGGCAGCGCTGACAAGTATCTTTACTTTTTTGCTTAGATTTGGTTTAAGCCATACCAACGGAAGCGCAAGCGGCCCGACGCATAAAAATGCGATTACGACAAAGGAATTACGCAAATACCAAATTTCACCGGGCGCGGAGGGAATGGTTATTTTGGAAGAAAGGAATCCGCCGCAAAACCGGCACTTGATCGCCTCATCCTGGATACTCTCGGCGCAATAGGGACATTTTTTCATAGGAAGTTTTCAGCCGTCCGTCTTTACCCATCAGCTTTTTAAATCTTTGGGTGAAAGCTGAGAGCGATGCGCTGATAGTTACTTATTATACCTGAAAAATACGACACGCGGTAGATTTATGATAGCTTAAAAAATCATAGCTGCGTACCCGGAATAAACGTTTTTTGTTCCTTATATATTTCGTCGCAGTAGGGGTTTCTTTCGGCGAGCTCTGCTTCAAGCAAAAATACTTTTTCTGCCTGGAATAAATAATCGGCATATTCCTGTGGTGAATAACGAGCATTTTGTAGTTCATCTTCTTCCTCTCGAGTGAGGCTTTCGCGGGAATCTTTCAGATTTTTATCCAGCCGCTCCTGGACTTTATCTTCGTTATCGCCGTCTCGCAATAAAGTGTCTTTTACACCTTCAGTAATATCCTCCCTGCCGACGATTTCAGAAACTTGCATGCCGCTTTCGAGCCTTTCTAACATCTTTTTCTTTAGGTTGATGATCTGCAACTTCGCTTCCTGTTTATAGATCCAGCTCTCCTCAAGCTTCGCACGCTCTTGATAATAAAGTTTTTTCAATAGTTCGAAATACATCTGTCCTCCCTTTTAAATTCCCCTTGCTCTAATTCTTTTAGTTTGAGGTTTCATTGAGTCGCCTTTTTTATTTTTCCTAAAACTCTTTGCCTTAAATAAGCGTTGGTAATCAAACTAGGTATTGGGGTAAAAAGAATAACTAAAATTATAAAAGAAATAACTAAAATAAATTTTACGGATGAAAAAGAGCTGGCTGAAATTCCTGCTACATATGCACAAAATCCCACAATTAAAAAAGAAAAAATATAACATTAAACATAAAAAGCAAAAGGTAAAAACTAGTTAGTAAATTTCTAGAAAAGTTTAAATAAAGT
>CAYZNO010000124.1:1336-1671 GCA_964479685.1 uncultured Gammaproteobacteria bacterium | reverse complement strand
ATTACAGCGAGGGCACTAAATTGTACAATTTTGCCGAAACCCAACCGACTGTTAAGAAAATGAGAGTAAACCTGGTGGATTCATTTGGCCCGAATAAATTCACCAAAATCGGCATCGGCAACGACAAAAAGGTGGTAGCCTACCGCTTGAACGCCCAGAATAAAGTGGATTCTCTGTATATCGCGATTAATATTGATTTATTTGATTTAGAATAGCCGGTAACACAGCGACAGAGTCATTGGACAAAGAAGGAGTAGATTTGTAAGTTTAATTACAAACGATAGGGCTTATTTTATGGTAAAGAAGAAAGCAACGGAGAAAAAAAGCAAAAAGGC
>CAYZNO010000124.1:0-1326 GCA_964479685.1 uncultured Gammaproteobacteria bacterium | reverse complement strand
GGCGGAGAAGACAAAAAAAACGAAAAAGCCAGCCCGGCAAGCTCGTTCTGGCGGGACGGTTAAGTCTGGAGCTAAAAAAAACCTCGAAAACGAAGAGAAGGTTTTAGCTTTGGAAAACCGCGATATTTGGAAAAAGAACGCCGTGCTCGCGCTAGTCTTGCTTTTGGTAGTTGTTCTTAATGTTTGGCTTTATTTTAAAGAAAAAGACACAGATAAAAACAAAGCGTCTGTTGTAACCGAAAGACAAGAGAGTTCCGAAGCTTTGGAACCGCAAAATACCAATGATAATATTGCTCCCGCAGACCAGCTAAATGGGCTTAGCGAGGAAGAAAAAAAAGTAATTCAAACGCTTTTGAATGAAAAAGAATTGGAAAACTGGAAAACTTACAAAAATACGGCTTATGCGTTTATGTTGAAATATCCGGAGGACTGGCCGGATCCGGTGGCGGTGAAACCGGATAACGGCCAAAAATACAAGTTTAAAGTAAGTTTCCGCAATAGTTTTAAAGAGGGCGACGACCTAAAAGGATTTGACGTTTACATCTACCGGGCCCAAAAGAGCAAGAACTTTATCCGACCTGATTATACCGACAACTTAACCAAAAAAGATACCATGGCTGAAGATTACAGCAATTGTGGAGAAATCGGCACGGTATATCTGGGTGAAAACCAGTATCCGGCCATGGAAATGTATTATTTGAAAGATGATCCTTGCTTTGCCGAAACGTATTTTTTAGTTTTGGAAAAAGGGTCATATCTTTACGATCTTGTCCCCGTCCCCCAGGGAGGAGCGGGCTACCCCGGTTACGACGGGAAACAGAAAGTCGCCGAAACGTTGCCTGAATTTAACAAGATAGTGAACACTTTTAGTTTTATCCAAGTGGCGGCAAAAAAAACCACCGTGGTAAAGCGGATCACCGCTCCCAAGCCTTTGGCTGAGACCAGAAACGTAGGCGGCAAAATGATGTGTGCCAAGAAAAACGATAAACCGCGCAAAAGCAAAAAAAACAACAAAGGTAAAATTCATATGGATATGGAGTGCTGTTTGGATCCGGACGAAATACCTAATCCGTGGTGCACGTATTAGATTAATTAAAAATTTAAAGTGAAAAGTTAAAAGTTATGGTGTCCCGCCATGGCGGAGCGGACTGACAGATTAAAATACTAAATATTCTCATGCCTGTGAAGCTAAGAACTGAGGTTTCGGAATTTTTTAACCGGCTGCCGGCGGCAGTGCTGATTCCATTGGTATTGCTTATCGCTTTTGGCATTGCCGCTCTTTTGATCTGGGCGGGAATTGAAATGTCTCCCGTAACGGAAAGGGTG
>CAYZNO010000123.1:0-1775 GCA_964479685.1 uncultured Gammaproteobacteria bacterium | reverse complement strand
AACTGCGCTAAGATACAAGAAATAAGTAACAAGAAACAAATAAATTACAATATCTAAATTTCAATAACCAAATTCCGGATATTGTTTCTTGATTTCTTGAGTTATTTTTGTATCTTGTACCTTGCTTCTTGTTTCTTTAAATTAAATTTATGAATTCTGGCATTTTTAAAGCCTATGACATCCGCGGCGTTTATCCCGACGAGATCGATGGAGATGACGCTTTTAAAATTGCCCAGGCCTACGCGGAGACTTTGGAACTCGCCCAATCGGATGATTCCGGCTATTCGAGCAAGTCTAAAAACGTAGCTTTGGGCAGAGACATTCGGATATCTTCCGATGCTCTTTGGGAAAAGGCCAAAGAAGGCTTGCTAAAGATGGGGGTTAATGTTATCGACATTGGAAAAATTTCCACTGATATGCTTTACTTTGCCGTGGCTAATTACGGTTACGACGGAGGCATTACCATCACCGCGTCTCATAATCCAAAAGAGTATAATGGAATGAAGATGGTTGCCCGCGACTCAGCCCCCGTTTATTCAGAATATCTCATGCCGGAAATCCAAAAAATCGCCACCAACCCAAATTTCAAGCCCGTAGAAGCCCCGGCGAGTGGAAAGCTTGAACAAAAAGATATTTGGGAAGATTACATAAAAAAGGTAAAAGAATTCGCCAACCTGGATGATCTAAGACCAATAAAAATTTTGATCAACTCGAATTTTGGCTTGGCTGGAATAGTTTTCAAAAAAATTCTCGCCGGCGCCCCGATTGAATGGGTAGAGTTAAACTGCGAACCCGACGGCAATTTCCCCAAAGGCCGGCCAGATCCTTTAATCCCGGAGAACAGGGAAGAAACGATAGCAAAAATGAAAGAAAGTGGGGCAAAGCTGGGTTTTTCCTGGGACGCCGACGCTGACCGTTGCTTCATCTTCGATGACCGAGGGAACGACGTGGAAGGCTGTTTCATGGGAGCGCTCCTGGCCAAGATTATGCTTGAGAAAAGTCCTGAAAAAGGCCATAAAATAGTTTACGACCCCCGAATCGTTTGGACGCTTAAAGAAACTATCGAAGAAAACGGAGGAGTGGCCGTACCTTCAAGAGTCGGCCATGCCATAATCAAAGCCAAGATGCGCGAGGTAGACGCGATGGCGGCTTTTGAAAGCTCTGGTCATTTCTACTTCCGTGATTTCTTCTATTGCGACAACGGGATGATTTCCGCCGTCTTGATTTTAGCCCACTTAAATGAAAAAAATATTACTCTTTCGGAAGCTCTAGCCCCAATTACCGGCAAATACTTTGTTTCCGGGGAAATTAATTTTACCGCCGAAAACAAGGATGAGATTATCGCGCAACTTAAGGAAAAGTGTGGCGACGCTAAATTTGAAGAAATTGACGGGATTTCGATTGAATACCCCGATTGGCGCTTCAACGTACGCAAATCAAATACCGAGCCCTTATTGAGATTAAACATAGAGACACGCTCAAAAAAACTGTTAGAAGAGAAAAAGAACGAACTGGTTAGTTTGATAGACGGCTTAAAAAATTAAAAATCAAACATCAAAAATTAAAGAGAAAAATCAAAAATTTTTATATTTTTTTTATATTTTTTATATGTAATTTTGATTTTTAATTTTTAATTTTTGATTTAAATCACGATGTCTAGAATTTCAGAACAATACGTTAAATTGTCTTGCTCCGTCTGCAAAAAAGTGAATTACCGAGTAAAAAAGAACAAAAAGCTTCACAAAGAGAAGTTAGCGCTTAAAAAATATTGTCCT
>CAYZNO010000122.1:0-1795 GCA_964479685.1 uncultured Gammaproteobacteria bacterium | reverse complement strand
TTATCGGCACAATGTTTGCGGTATGTGTTCTCGTTATCGTTATTGGCGGATTTGAAATGATTTTATCGTTTGGCAACGTTGAGCGATTAAAAAAAGGCAAAAGGCGGATCGAATACGCCCTCAAAGGATTCGCCATAATTCTCTGTTCTTGGCTGGTAATCGACACCCTAATGCACGTGATTGGCGCTGAAAACGCCGATAGCTGGTGGATATTAGATTTTTAGACCTATTTACTTTGCTATCGATGCATCCCTGGGAAACATCGTCGAGTCATAATTAGTTGAAATCTCAACGAATCTGTGATATTTTGTAATGGGTAATTAATTCATTAGTCTTATGCCTTTAAAAATAGTTACTTTTCGGGATCCGGATTCCATCGTGCTTTACCGGCCAACTAAAAAAATTGAAGTTTTTGATAAAAAAATCAAAAAATTGGCCGGAGATATGGGGAAAACCCTTCTAGGAGTTGACGGTTTAGGTTTGGCCGCCCCCCAGATTGGAAAAAGCTCGGCTCTCTGCGTCATCAAAAACGGCAAAGAGATTAATTATTTATGCAATCCTGAGATTACAGAAATGTCCGAGAAAAAAGACAGGATGGAAGAAGGTTGCTTGTCTTTTCCTAATGTTTTTTTAGATATAATCAGGCCGGTAGCGGTTACCGTTGCTTATCAAGACTTAGATGGTAACAAGAAAGAAATAAAGGTCACTGGCATTTTGGCCAGGACCCTGCAACACGAAATTGACCACCTGAACGGAGTAGCATTTATTGAACGGGCCTAAAGATTTTGAATTCTTCCGGTTTCTTCAAGTTTTTTTACCACATCCGAAACCAATTGGGCCTTGTTGCGATTGCAGATTAATATTGCATCGTCCGTATCTACTATAATCAAATTTTTTACTCCAATCGTAGCGATTAGTTTACTGCCGCCATAAACAAGCAGGTTTTCACTGTCAAAATTTATATGTTCCCCTTTAACAAAATTTTCCTTTCCATTAAGGGTTAGGGCGTTTTTTAGAGACGTCCAACTGCCCACGTCACTCCATTTTAGTTTTAAAGGAATCACCAGAACATCCGGTTCATTTTCCATAATCGCGTAATCAATGGCAATCTTGTCCATTTGGGAGAATTCCTTATTTAAAACAACCTCGTATTTTCCGGTGCCGACTGCCCGGCTAATTTTTACCAATCGCTCGTAAATGTCCGGGGTGTATTTGCTAAATTTAGAAATGATGGTACTGATTTTCCACAGAAACATCCCACTATTCCAAAAGAATTTACCGCTCTTTTGGTATTTTTTGGCAACATCATAATTTGGTTTTTCCACGAATTTCTTGGCATTATGAATCTTTATCTTTCCGGAATCCATTAATATTTTGCCTTGCTCAATATAACCATAACCCGTCTCTGGAGCCGTTGGTTTAATCCCAAAAGTTACCAAATAGCCGGGCTTTTCATTTAAAAATTCCTCTGCTTTCCTAATGGCCTCTATAAGTAATTCGGGATTCTCAATAAAATGATCGGCCGCGAACACTCCCATCGTTTCGTCACCGCACCTTTTTGAGATCACCGCGGCTGCCAGTGCTACGCTGGGGGCAGTTCCTCTTCCTTCCGGTTCAGCCAATATGTTCTCTTTGGGAAATTCCAGAATTTCTTTTTCCACCTCGGGGACATATTCTTTATTTGTAACAATATAAATATCTTCCGGATGGGCGACTTTCCTCATCCGCATGTACGTTTCCTGAAGCATAGTCTTACTTGAAGTGAGCGACTGGAACTGCTTCGGTTTACCTTGGC
>CAYZNO010000121.1:0-1847 GCA_964479685.1 uncultured Gammaproteobacteria bacterium | reverse complement strand
CTGATCGCCTCGTGCTTTTCTATTTTCGCGATTATTCTTACCGGAGCAAGTGGTGGATTTTTCATTTTATGTTCCAATTTTTTTATAAGATAACGCAAATCGTAAATTTCTGAAGCGCGAGAAACAAAAGAAAGAGCGACCCAATCCACCCCCTCACGCACGGCGAAAGCCAGGTCTTCTTTATCTTTCTCAGTAAGCGGCGGCAAACTAACCGAACAATCAGGAAGATTTATCCCTTTATGGGAAGTAAGGATGCCACCGACCACGACTTCGCAGAAAATATCTTTGCCGGAAATCTGTAAAACTCTTAATTCAAGAAGACCCTCATCGAGAAGAATTCTTTTGCCCGGTGCTAAATCTTTATGAAGATTAGTATAAGTAACAGAAATTTTATTTTTTGCGTTTTTGGAGTTAGTGGTTAAAACAACTTTTCCTTTTGACACAAGCTTCACGCCCGCGGCTGGCAGTTCTCCAACCCTGATGCGCGGCCCCTGCAAATCGGCAATGATCCCGACTGGCTGTTCCAGTTCGCGCGACAATTTTCTTATCATTTTTATAACCTTGCCGTGCCAGGCATGGGTGCCATGAGAAAAATTAAGTCGGGCGACGTTCATACCGCTCTTTAACATTTTTTCCAGAATTTTTCGCGATTCGGAAGATGGACCGACCGTACAAACTATTTTTGTGCGTTTTAACATAAAATTAGGAGTGGTTCATTAACAAACAAGATAATTATAACATAAATTTACCCCCACACCAAAATTAAAAAAAAATAAGATAGATCTGTCTAGGATCTAATTTTGATCATATTATCTAAAAAAATAATTGGCGTGAGGGTGTACCAAAAAGCCGAGGTATAATCCCCGGCTTTTTATTAAACTCATTCCCTGAATCTCAATTCTCGAATCTCTTAGTATTCCATACCGCCGCCCATACCCATCCCGCTGTGGCTGTGTTCTTCTTTTTTCTCCGGCAAATCGGTCACCACTGCTTCGGTTGTCAGAAGCATGGCCGCAATTGAAGCCGCATTCTGAAGCGCCGTCCGGGTAACTTTGGTAGGATCAATAATGCCAGCCTCGATCAAATCTTCATATTTATCAGTAACCGCGTTATAGCCATAATTGCCCGGCTGACGCTTTACTTCTTCAACCACGACATCGCCGTTTTTCCCGGCATTGTTGGCGATCTGCCTGACTGGTTCAATAAGAGCCCGTCGCAAAATATCTATACCAATTTCCTCTTCACCTGAAACCTTAACTCCGTCTAAAACCTTAGTCGCCCGAAGCAACGCTACTCCGCCGCCGACAACAATGCCTTCGGCTACTGCCGCTTTGGTCGCCGCCAAGGCGTCCTCAATTCTCAATTTCTTTTCCTTAATTTCCGTTTCCGTAGCCGCACCAACTTTTAAAACGGCAACGCCTCCGGAAAGTTTTGCCAATCTTTCCTGTAATTTTTCTTTATCAAATTCCGACTCCGTATTAGCGATTTCCTGTTTTATTTGAGCTATTCTGGCTTTTATTTTTTCTTCGTCGCCACGGCCTTCAACAATAGTCGTATTTTCTTTAGTGGCTACAACGCGACGAGCCTGGCCCAAATGTTCAATTTCCGCGTTTTCTAATTTCATCCCGACTTCCTCGGAAATAACTTTCCCGCCGACAAGAATGGCGATGTCTTCCAGCATTTCTTTGCGCCTGTCACCAAATCCCGGCGCTTTTATCGCCAGCGTATTAAAGGTGCCACGCAATTTGTTGACCACCAAAGTCGCTTGAGCCTCGCCGTCAACGTCCTCCGCGATAATAACAAGTTCTTTGCGACCGCCTTGAGCCATTTTTTCAAGAAGCGGCAAA
>CAYZNO010000120.1:0-1872 GCA_964479685.1 uncultured Gammaproteobacteria bacterium | reverse complement strand
GGAAAAAGCTTTCCGCGCGGCTTGGAACGAGGAAACCAGCTGGACGAAAAAATTTGACCAAAAAAATCCGTCTGCCAACCAGTGCCGGGTGACCTCCGCGGTTGTCCACACTTTGCTCGGCGGAAAAATTCTTTACGCCGTAATTAAAAAACGGCCCTTTACTTCCCACTTCTGGAACCGCCTGCCGGGTGGCAAAGAAATTGATTTTACACTAGAACAATTTCCTAAAAATACAAAAATCCCCAAAGGACGAGTTGTCTCCGTAAAAGGAACGTTGACCGCGCTACGGATTAAAAAAAACTTTTCCGATTCTATTTTCTAGGGTTAAATCTTATCTGAAAATTGAATAATATATGAACCACCCCGAAACAGGCTGGACACCACCTAAAGTGAAAGAAGAAAGAAAAATCAAAGTCGAAGGGCTGGCTGATTTTGATTTGGAATATTTTAAATCGCTCGAAGGCGATGACGGCTGGATCGCTATCGGCCAGGAAAATTGCAAAAACCAGAAATATTTCACCGTGCTAGGCGACGGCGGGGAGAAACTCGGAATTATCGGAGTCTACAATACCGAAGACGAACAAAATATTACTCATATTGTAATTGATCCAAAATACCGCGGCAAAGGACTCCTACCGCAATTTTATGACGCCCTTATGTCTAAAACCGGCCTGGACAATCTGACAGCTACCATTGACCGTAAAAACCGGCCATCCGTCGTTTCCCACGAACGCGCCGGCTTCAAAAAAGTAAGCGATAAAGCATACGAAGAAGAATTTGATAAATTTAAATATAAATATAAAAACCCAAAGAATGAATAAATTTTTATCACTTTGCGCCGTAATAATCAGTATTTCCGTTCTTGGCGCCGGATGTGAGCAGGCGCCGACCGAACCGCCGACCAGAGAAAGTAAAATTCCGACAGACGCGGTGAAAATGACTCCTGCGACAGACGCTTCGCCGGTAAAATCCCTCTCCGCGGAATACGAAAATCCCATTCCCCTCCCCTCACCCGTAAACACGGCTGGCGCCGAGGATTCATCTTTTGTTTTACCAGACGGCCAAACACTATATTTCTTTTTTACGCCGGATGTAAGAATTCCAGTGGAGAAACAATTATCGGACGGCGTAACGGGAATTTATGTTTCAAAAAAATCCGGCGATACATGGAACAACCCCGAAAGAATAATTTTACAGGATAAAAATAAAGTCGCGCTTGATGGTTGCGAATTTGTTTCCGGCGACACAATATGGTTTTGTTCCACTCGCGAAGGCTACGAAGGAATTCATTGGTTTACCGCCGAATTTAAAAATGGCAAATGGCAAAATTGGAAAAACGCAAACTTTCCGGAAAAATACAAAGTCGGTGAATTGCATTTTACTGCCGATGGCAATGAAGTTTATTTTCATTCCGACCGGCCGGGTGGCAAAGGCGGTTTAGATATTTGGGTTTCAAAAAAAGCTGATGGCGCCTGGCAGGAACCGGAAAACGTCAGCGCGATAAACACCGCGAGCGATGAAGGATGGCCCGCTCTTTCGCCCGATGAAAAAGAGCTTTGGATTTACAGGGATTATAGTTTATGGAAATCTAAAAAAAATGACATTGGATGGACTAAACCAGTCCAAATATTTTCACCTCTGGCCGGCGAAGCCACGATCGACAACGAGGGAAACGTCTATTTTACGCATCATTTTTTCAAAGACGATAAAATGATTGAAGCGGATATTTACTTCGCTAAGAAAAAGTGACTAAAAACCGACATTCTGATAAAATAAATAAAATAATCTAACAAACATTCTAACCTATGAACGAACCAACGCTGAAAACAAAAATTCTAAAAAACAAAAATCTTTACCGCAGACTAATGCCGT
>CAYZNO010000119.1:0-1884 GCA_964479685.1 uncultured Gammaproteobacteria bacterium | reverse complement strand
ATCTGCGATTGGAAAAATATCCGGTAAAATCCGCTGTCCATCAGTGTGATCTCCCCTATCAGGAATTGCCTGAGCCAGCGGTAGAGCGGATACATGGCGACTTCCATGCCGTGGGAGAAAATATAGAGAAGAAAAAATGTTTTAAAGATAATAACCGCAACCGCGGCGGTGAAAATCTGTAAAACGTTTTCAATTTGTTCGCGCGACTTAATGGTATCGGCGAAAAGAAATATCGCACCAAAATACAACCAAGCATTGAAATCAAAAAAGACATTCTGGAAAGAATTGCCGCGGATAATTCCCCAAACAAATCCCCAGGCAATAAAAGCAAACAAAATCCAGTAATATTGCCAAATTTTATTCTTCGAAACACTTCGTGACTCGCTTCGCTCACTCGAAGAATATTTTTTCATTTTTTTATAAAACCACACGCTCATTACAATCAAAAATAAGGCGATGCGCAAGGAAACCGAAACACCCCCGGCGTCGAAATAAAACAGATACCCCTTTGAGCCGATAAACAATTCCGCCAGTAAGACATAAAGCCCGTACTCCAGTTTTTCTAAAGTCAAAACAAGCGTCAGGGCTAAAATTACAAAAAACGCCACTTTGTTAAAAAGCGGAAAAAAATACGCGACAAAAGACAAAATCAAAGCAAAAAATATAAAAAGCAGTGAGGTTTTAAAATATTTTCCGAAGAGATTCACATTCATATTGTTATTGTTCGAGTAAGGCCGAAGGCCGCGTCGAGAACTACTTCTCGACTTCCCCCCGCCTTGGCGGGGTCCGCTCGAAGAATAAACTAGGGACTTGACAATTTGAGATTTTATTGTTAGATTATAGCATAGCCTGGACAATCTCGTTTGGGCGAGAAGGAGGGTGTAAGGGATGAATTCCCGACTCGAAAGGCTGAAGAAGACGATCGAGAAGTGCGAGAAGGTCGAGGAGACCTTCGCCAAGCACCGCATCCGCGGGCAGGAGGCCGTCCACTACGACGACATCATCGCCGGGTTCGACACCCCGCCGCGCAGCGGTTTTCTTCTCGATTGGGATCTCGTCTTCAGGCGCGTGAATCCCAGCGCCTCCAAGGAAGAACAGGAGGGGTGGGAGCCCACCTCGATCGAGGTCGCTCTGACCGGCGGAGAGGACGTGGAGCGCCTGATCCTCGTCAGCTACTTCCCGGATACCAATATCTGGGGAGTGGAAGGCTCCACCCGCATCGGAGGAGACGGGACCGAGGCCACCCGCAGCCTGGCCGCCGACTGCCGGGTTTCGGCCGGCGACTTTCACCGGATCGGCGAGGACGAGGCGATGAAGATCATCGCCACGCTCTGCGCCTTCTATATGAGCCAACCCGTCACGGCCTAGACCGCGGCGGACGGAGGAACAAACCACACCGCCGACTTTTGAAGCGTAAGCTGATTAAGTCGGCTCTTTTTTATTTTATAATATCTTTCTACAAAGAAGGCCAAAATTCAATTTCTGTCAGGGGGTCTTGACAAATATATATATATGCCATAGTACAAGCATGATGGCAACCATAGAAGGGAGGTACGAGATGTGGGGCACGAGACTCACGATCTCCGCACGGGGTCCCTAGACCCCATGCAGCCGCTGCAGATTTCTTCCTGTTTCTAGTCAACCCAGCCATCGGAGCACTAGAAATAAAGGAATCATATGCAGCGGTTTTTTTTTACAAAAATTTGTCCTAGCCAGGCAAGAAATAAACTTAACGGCCGAAGAATCTGAATCGCGAGCCACTCCCCTTTTGTCCCGTGTTTTTTGAAATAATACGACAAACTGCGGTTGAAATTTTTTTGTTTTTTAACACTTATTGCCTGTTTGAAACTTTGGCCAAAGTGGTGAATAATTTTCGTTTCCGGC
>CAYZNO010000118.1:0-1920 GCA_964479685.1 uncultured Gammaproteobacteria bacterium | reverse complement strand
GATTCCGGCGATGGCCAAAATATTTTTGTCGTCCCGCAGAATTATTTCTCGGTCGCCGGTTAAATTTACTAAAGTCCCGTCCAGGGTTGTTATGGTCTTGTATTTTTTGTTTATGTCCCAATAAAGCTTGCCGTGCATTTTGCTTACGTCTAATAAGTGGGACGGATGGCCGGTGATAAGCATTACGTAGTTCGACAAGTCCACCAGCAGGTTCTTGCTGTTCATGTCGTAGAGAGCCAGCCAGTCAACCAGCCACTGAGGTGATTTTTTGTTGCGGATATTTTCGATTTCAAATGCCAAAACCCTTCTAACGTATTTACCGTCGACAACTTTTATTTTCTGACTTACCTGTCTTTTGGGCAGCTTGCCTATCACAGGCATACTTACCTTAAGATTCCATTTAGCGGCGATTTCGTTGGCGAATCCGATTACGGAAAGACAATCGGCGCGGTTGTGTCGGACCTCCAAGCTGATAGAATAGTCCAGTTTGCCTTGATAAGGGACTTTCTCAAAACCGTCCAGCATGAAGCCGGCCATGGTCAAAAATTCGCCTATTTGTTTAGGGGTAGCTTTGAGCCCCGGGACTAGTTTTTTTATATCGCTATAAAGTATTTTCATTTTCGTAATATTTATACCCCAGATTACCACCGAGTAAGGTGCGAATATCGGTAATCTTGTATTTTGCCATGGCGAAGCGGTCAAGCCCTAAACCAAATGCAAACCCCATCCATCTTTTAGGATCAATTCCCGCCATTTGTAAAACATTAGGGTGGATTATTCCCGAACCGCCCATTTCGATCCAGCCGACTCCTTTGCAAATCGCGCATCCTTTCCCGTGGCAGTTAAAGCATTGCATGTCTGGCCCGGCACCCGGTTCAACTTCGGGGTAATACTTATTGCGGTAACGAACAATTACATTCTTTCCGTACATTCTCTGAAAGAGATAATTGAAAGTCCCAAAAAGGTCTTTCAAGGTTACTTTAGGCAGGACCACCGTTCCTTGGTATTGGTGAAAAATGAAATGATTGCTTTTATTGACTTTTTCGTTGCGGTAAGACCGTCCGGGAAACGCCACTTTAAAGGGGGGTTTATATTTCGCTAGGATTCGTGCTTCAATGGAAGAAGTTTGGGTGCGCAAAAACCAGTTTGGTTCCTCGATATAAATTGTATCCTGCATGTCGCGGGCCGGATGGCCTTCCGGCACGTTGAGTCGTTGGAAGCAGTACTCGTCATTTTCAATCTCCGGTCCTTCCATGATACTGTAACCCATCTCGATAAAGAATTGGTTCATCATGCGGATAGTTTGGGTGAGAGGATGCAGATGGCCAACTTTGGGTAAACTGTAACCTAATTCTTCTGCCTCTTTTTTCAAATCTAAGCCGAATCCGGCCTCTTTAAGCTTTTTTTCTTTTTTATTAAGCAGCTCAACGGCTTCTTTTTGGATTTTTTGAATGGCGATGGCTTCATCTTTTCTCTTTTTTTTGGGCAATTTCCCCAGGTTGCTGAGAAGTTTTTTAATCAATCCCTCTTTCCCCATGTATTTTCGCCACAAAGCTTTCCTTTCTTCCTCAGAAGTTACTTTATTGAGCTCGGTTGTTAGTTTTGCTAAAATATTTTTTTTCATAGAAAACGCTAAAACATCGGCAATGCATATAAGATAACAATTTTTTTATAAAATAGCAAAATTAATTTTTAAAAAGAAGAAGTCCCCGGAAGGGGACAGGGTCTTTGAATCCAAATCAACAAAGAGCTATTTATTAATTTTCCTAGCCTCTGAGAAGCGGTAAATCGCAACCGTCGGAAGTCTAATTTCTTGGGCTGATTGGAGAACGATTCCGGCGGGAAGACTGTTTTTGGGAACGACTAGGATGGTCGTATTGGATATTTGTTTACCCGATCCGTCAACAGCTGTAACCAAGA
>CAYZNO010000117.1:0-1931 GCA_964479685.1 uncultured Gammaproteobacteria bacterium | reverse complement strand
GATTTTGCCAAAACAACCCACGAGCAGACCCATTAATTTTTAAAATGGGTGGGCATTAAAGTTAATCTGTTGAACCGGCGTTGTAAAAATCTTGGCGAAGTCCTGGCCTATCATGAAGAAATCGGAAAAAAGCGGCCGCATTTGGCTTACTGGACGGATGGTGTTGTCGTGAATATTAATAAAATTAAAACTTTGGAAAAATTGGGCGTGGTCGGCAAGACGCCGCGCGGCATGATTGCTTTCAAATTTCCGCCGGAGCAAGCAACGACAATTATTCGTGATGTTATTTGGCAAGTTGGTCGAACGGGAGCTGTGACGCCGGTTGCGGTGATGGATCCGGTTTTTGTCGCTGGAACAACTGTGACGCATTCAACGTTACATAATCTTGATGAAATAGAACGTTTGGGTTTGAAAATTGGTGATACAGTGATTATTGAAAAAGCCGGTGATGTAATTCCTAAAGTAGTACAAGTTTTGCCAAATTTGCGGACCGGCAAAGAGAAAAAAATCAGCCCGCCGGAAAAATGTCCGCGCTGCGAAACGAAACTGGTTCATAAAGACGGCGAGGTGGCGATTTACTGCCCGAACAAAAAATGTTTTGCCCGCTCCATGCGGCAAATCAGATATTTTGTTTCCAAGAAGGCTTTTAACATTGAAGGTCTAGGTAATAAAATTGTTGAGCGGTTTTTGGACGAAGGGTTAATCCGCGACGCGGCCGACCTTTTTGAACTGGAAGCCGGCGATATTTTGCCGCTTGAGAGATTTGCGGAAAAGTCGGCGGCTAATTTGATTGAAGCGATCGATAAAAGCAGAAAAATTCCCTTGGCGCGTTTTATTTTTTCTTTAGGAATACGCCATGTCGGCGAGGAAACCGCGGTTGATCTGGCCAATTATTTTGGCAGTCTGGAAAAATTAAAAAATGCCAACCTTGAAGCGCTCCAAGCCGTGCCCAATGTCGGCGGCGTAATGGCGGTAAGTATTTTTGAATGGTTTCGGGATAAAGGTAATGAAGAATTTTTAGAGCGCTTACTGAAAAACGTTTCCATCATCAAGCCGGCGGTAGTAAAGAAGACATGGCAGGGCTTGAAGTTTGTCCTGACCGGAAGTTTGGAAAGTCTGACCCGCGACCAGGCCAAGGAAAAAATAAGGATGCAGGGCGGCGATGTTGTCAGTTCGGTTTCAAAAGAGACAGATTATGTGGTTGCCGGCATTGATCCGGGGTCAAAGTACGATAATGCCAAGCGGTTAAATATAAAAATATTAGACGAGAAGGAATTTTTGGAGATGTTGGAAAAAGCGGAGTAAATTGATTATCAAATTTTTCCTCCCCTGCCAGAGGGGAGGTTAGGTGGGGTGGGAGTTTTTTCAAAACCACCCCAAACCCCTCCTTGGAAAGGAGGGGAATTTTAATCTTGACAAAAAATTAAAAAAGTTTTAATATAAAACATTCCCAGTTTTCTTTCTTTATTTTATCGTTCGAGCAATCCGCCTCCGGCGGAGCGTCGAGAACCGCTTCTCGACGAAGTTTATCCCGAGCGCGGTCGAGGGACTCGAAGAATAATAAAATGAGGGAACAAGGCTGGGAATGGGTCTCGGCCATTTTGTCTGCAGAGCGGACCACTTTCGGCGGCATTCGGCTGTCGGAGTGAATTACCTGCAGGCGAAGGAGAAGAGTCATGGGAGAGAAATTGGACGAAGGGTTGCTGTTGGATCTGCTTTCGAAGCGCCGGGCCGGCAAGTTCACGGGAGACGAACTCCTCTGGGCGGCCAACCATCCGGAAGTCATCCATTGGGCAATGGCGCGACCCAAGGTCGTGGCGGGAATCAGGAGGATTCTTGCCGTCCTTCCCGCCGAAATGAAGATCGGCGGCCGCGTCTACGAAATTCTCGGCTTTCTCAAGGAAGGCGAGGAGAGCGTCCGCGGCGACATG
>CAYZNO010000116.1:0-1938 GCA_964479685.1 uncultured Gammaproteobacteria bacterium | reverse complement strand
GCCCCAGGAAATTCGCCCCTCCAGCATAGTGAAAGTAATACTCATTTTAGACCAAAGAGGAATTTTTGAGTTAGGGCTAAAAAACACTCTCAAAAGACGGGGAAAACTTTCAATCCCGTAAGCCCAACGGCGCAGCTGCTTGTATTGGTTTACCAAAGTCTTCCAGGTGGTATCGGCCAAAGTGGCATCCATTGAAACTGGCAAAAACAGCGGAAGGGTGAAATATTTACCGTCGTAGCGGCAGTAGCACTGCCAGAAAATAGCTGAATCTTCCGAGATAATATCGCTTTGCCACTTGCCTACATCCAGGAGCGCCACCAAACTCATGGAATGGGAAGAAAAAGTTACTAGGCGTTCGTGACGGACGCTCTCGATCATGTGCCAGAAAGAGGTACCCAATGACACAATCCGCACCACAAAATTGGTGTCCCAAATATTGTTGTTGAACATCGGCAGCGGCTGGTAGCTGCAACGGGTGCGGTAAGGATTGTTGATATATTTGTAGCTGACGCAGGCAAAATATTCTGGGTGGGGGCGGGTATCGCAGTCGAAGTTAGAAACTATTACTTGCAGAGGATCAATATTTTGTCGTCTGAAAAATTTCAAGGCGTTTTTAAGCGCCCAATTGGCGTTGCCGCTTTTGGCTTTCATCTCACCAGGTAAATTATCGGGGTGGATGGCGGTAAGGAAAGCAGCAAACCGATGAGCGTACTTTTCTTTAAGCTGTTTCTGGACTTGCCAGGCAATCTCACCCGCCCTTTTTTCGCAGGACATAGATATTATAATTTTTTTGTTGGGGTAGTTGGAATCCAAAAAACTCTTTATTGTGGGTTCAATTATTTCGATTCCTTCGTTAACGTAAGGAATAATAATGAGGTGATAGACAGATTCGAAACGTAATCCATATCTTTCTCTCAGCTTACGGCAACGGCGGAGCCAGTTGATTTTTTGATTGCGCTTTAGTTTGCGGTAAGCGAGGATGGTAAGGACGCTCAAAATTAAAACGCGGGTAAGCCAGAAAAGATCGTAAAAAATAATAAAAATCGCCGCCGCGACGGGGGCAAAGAAAGACAAAATTATACCCAAAAGCAAAACCCCCCAGCAAAGCGCGCCAGGAAGGATTTCGCCGATCCGTTGAAGCCGGTACTCTTTCGGGTCAGAAGTAGCTTGAAAAGGAAACGTTACCATGGTTTTATTTTTAGCATGGAAAATATTAAAAGGAAAGGAAAACGCTTGAAGGAATGTTTATTCCATTGTAATCTTAAAGCATGAAAAGACATTATAAATATAGCAAAAATCAGCTAATCAAAAAAATCGGCCGCGAGTTTTCTATCGAGCTGCTTTTGCTGTTCGGTTCGAGGGCCGATGGAACCTCTTATAAAACCAGCGATTATGACATGGCGTATTTGAGCCGGAAAAAGCTTTCGTTAAAGGAAGAATCAGAGTTATCTTTGAGTTTATCAAAATGCTTTGAGAGCGAGAACATCGATTTGGTCGATTTAAGCAAGGCTTCGCCCCTCTTGTATTATGCCGTGTTCAGAAACTGCCGGGTTTTGCACGAGTCCAAACCGCTGATTTTTGACCGGTTGCGGGCTTATTCTTTTAAGAAATATGTCGAGGCCCAGCCTTTATACGAGGAAAAATTCGCGCGGCTAAAAGCGGCGCTAAAATAAACCAATGACTTTCAAAAAAGCTTTCGTGTTGGAGAAATTAAGTGAGATTGCCGGGTATCTGGAAGAGATTGAAGCCCTTTTTAAACTGAAGGATTCAGAAATTCTTAAGAACTCGGGAAATCTGCATATCGCGGAGCGGTTGTTGCAGCTCACCGTCGATACCATACTGGATGTCAACCAGCATTTTATCCGGGAATTAAAATTAAAAACCACGGACGATTTTCAAGGGACTTTTTATATTCTAGGAGAAAATAAAATCTTGCCG
>CAYZNO010000115.1:0-2024 GCA_964479685.1 uncultured Gammaproteobacteria bacterium | reverse complement strand
TGTAAAAAAGATGAAAGAGCAGTGGATGATAAAAATTACCAAATACGCCGAGCGATTATTGGCCGGCCTGGAAAAAGTTGATTACGCGCCGCGAATTAAAGAAGGACAGATTAATTGGATTGGGAAATCGGAAGGCGCGGAGGTTGATTTCCGTGTTGTCATTGCGAGCGGAGCGAAGCAATCTCATAACGATGGGATTGCCGCGTCGCCCTCGGCTCCTCGCAATGACATTATTAAGGTGTTCACGACCAGGCCGGATACATTATTTGGCGCGACTTACATAGTTCTGGCGCCGGAACACGAAAGGATGGAGAAATTAGAATCGAGAATCGCGAATCGCGAGGAAGTGAAAGAGTACATAAAAAAAGCGAAAGGGAAGAGTGATTTAGAAAGACAGGAAGATAAAGAGAAGACGGGCGTGGAGATGAAAGGGATTAAGGCGATTAATCCAGTGAACAACGAAGAAATCCCGATTTGGGTGGCTGATTATGTTTTAACTGGCTATGGCACCGGCGCGATTATGGCCGTCCCGGCCCACGACGAACGCGATTTTGTTTTCGCTAAAAAATTCGGATTGCCGATCCGTGAAGTTATTTCTGGCGGTGACATTAGCAAGGGAGCTTTTACGGAAATTAAAAAAGGCAAAATGGTTAATTCAGAATTTTTAGATGATCTGAAACCGAACGAGGCGATTTTGAAAATGATAAAATGGCTTGAGGAAAAACATATTGGCAAAAAGGCCGTGAATTATAAATTGCGCGACTGGGTTTTCTCGCGACAACGTTATTGGGGTGAGCCGATTCCATTGGTGTATTGTGAAAAATGTGGATGGCAGCCAATATCAGAAAAAGATTTGCCGGTGGAATTGCCGAAAGTCAAAAAATACGAACCAACCGATACGGGCGAGTCGCCGCTTGCCGCGATTGAAAAATGGGTGAAGACAAAATGCCCGAAGTGCGGTGGACCGGCGAAACGTGAAACCGACACAATGCCCAACTGGGCCGGTTCCTCTTGGTATTTTATGCGTTATACTGATCCAAAAAATAAAAAAGAATTTGCCGGCGAAAAAAAATTAAAATATTGGATGCCGGTTGATTGGTACAACGGCGGGATGGAGCACACAACATTACATCTTTTATACTCTAGATTTTGGTACAAATTTTTGTACGATATTGGCGCGGTTCCCAAAGAATGCGGCGACGAGCCGTATAAAAAAAGAACTTCACATGGTCTGATCTTGGGCGAAGGCGGAGAAAAAATGTCTAAGTCGCGCGGCAATGTAGTAAATCCTGACGATATCGTGGCGCGGTTTGGCGCCGATACTTTGCGGGTTTATGAAATGTTCATGGGACCGTTTGAGCAGGCCATTCCCTGGGATGAAAAAGGAGTAGTTGGGGTTTTTAGATTTTTGGAAAGAGTTTGGAGAGCAGAAAAATATATTCCCCAAGAAAAAGAAAAATATATACCAGAAGAATTGGACAAACAACGCAAAGAATTGGAGCGTATTTTGCATAGAACCATCAAAAAAGTGGGCGAGGATATAGAAGCAATGAAATTTAATACGGCCGTTTCTTCGATGATGTCATTTATGAATGAATTCGATCGGTTAGGTGGGAAAATGGGTAGCGAGTATTTTGGAAAATTTTTAGCAATTCTTGCCCCGTTCGCGCCGCATTTGGCTGAAGAACTTTGGGAAAAACTTGGTAATAAAAAAAGTATTCATTTAGAAAGATGGCCGGCATATGATCCTAAATTGGTAGTGGAAGAAGAGATTGATTTGGTTATTCAGGTTAATGGAAAAGTGCGCGACAGCATAAAAGTAAAAGTTGATATTGGTGAAGAAGAAGCAAAAAAAATCGCGACGGAAAGCGAGAAAATAAAAAAGTGGATTGAGGGCAAAGAAATTAGAAAAATTATTTTTGTAAAAGGACGTTTGGTGAACGTTGTGGTTTGAGATAGGAATCGGATTCCTATCTTGGATAGGAATCCGATTCCTATCTTTATGCCTAAGTCCAAAATATTTT
>CAYZNO010000114.1:935-2053 GCA_964479685.1 uncultured Gammaproteobacteria bacterium | reverse complement strand
ACAGATTTGAGATTCTTTAGCAGATAATTACTTAAAACAGTGGGCTCTAGGGAAAATTTTCTTTCTTTCTCGATATTTACGAGGGTTACGTTTTTTTTGTGGCCTCCGTAGAGGGGCTTGCTTTTAAGTAGGTACGGTGGTTTTTCAAAATCAAATTTGTTTTCTTCAGGTTGCTTTCCTAAAGCCACTTTCCAATCCAAGGAAGCAGTTGTTAGGCTTTTGGCTTCATCTTCCAAGTAACAAGGAGAGTGAAAAAAATCTTGCAATCGTGGCGTCCCGCTTATGTAAAGCTTTGGGACATTCGGATAGAGAACTTTTAGGATATCTCTCGAGTCATACAAGGGAACCAAGTCCCATTGTTTATGACTGGCAGCATGCCCTTCTTCAATAATTATTAATCCCAAATTCAGATAGGGAGCAAAGATAGCTGAGCGAGTGCCGACGAACATATAAGGAGCGGGTTTTTTGGCTAGTTGCCAAGCGGACCGGTAAACTCCCGAAGATAGGATTTTCCCCATAATTATGGGGCTGGAAATAGAGAAATTATTGCTGATAACTGTATACTTAGCGGCAATAGGGATTAAATGGCTCTTTTCCGGAACAATCACTAAAATTTTTTCATTATTTTGGAGACTTTCTTTGATCAGAGGTCCCAATCGCCATGATTGCTCGTTAGAAAGAAAAATCAAAGGGCAAGAGTTCTGTTTGATGGTTATTTTTGTTTTCTCGGGCGCCGAAGCCAAAATTGGGCTTAATTGTTCGAACCATTTCCCAAGGGTTGATAAAAAGGGAAATTTATTGCTGGCTCTTTTTGGTGGCAGATTCACGGCAAAGCTGACGAAATGATTCCAGGATACCCCGTGTTGCTGGGCAGCCGAATTAAGTTTTTCTAATAGGTTGGGGGATAGAAATTTTTTCTCTAATAAATTTTTAATCGGTTTTAACTTAATTGCCCGGTCGGGTATCGCGGAATAAAAATATTCTTCGTCGTTGACCAACTTTCTCAGATTTACTTGCCAAATGTCGGAAACAGATGAGTCGGTATAAATTTTTTTAACTTTTACGATTACCCCGTTCTTTATTCCTTTTCGCCAAGGCACGGATACGACATCTCCAAC
>CAYZNO010000114.1:0-925 GCA_964479685.1 uncultured Gammaproteobacteria bacterium | reverse complement strand
CCAACCGACAGATTTCCCAGCCGTCTGCCGACCGAGTAGTAGAAGAAAGTTGAATCCTGGCCATACGGAAAGCGCTGCAAAATTAAAACCTCCGCTAGGGTTATTGGGATTTTAGGTTGAGACGCAGTCATCGCTATTTACGGCCAGTTATTATCCAAACTTTGTCTAGATTCTTGCTGTTCCAAGGCAAATCCAGCACTGCCTCGTTAAACAAGTAATCGTCACTTTCTTTAATTAAAGCTACCGTGCCGATTAACAATCCTTCTGGTATGTCGGGATTCCTATTATTAGTTACTACTTGGTTTTTTGCTTCGACTTTGCTTTCGAGTGGCAACATTTCCAACACAGCTCGCAAGTCCCGACTTCCCTCCACTATTCCGTCCCAATCGGTTCCAGCGATTCTCGCCCCAATCCGGCTTTCATGGTTGGGAGTTAAAATAACTTTGCTGGTTTTCTCCTGACTGCTGCCAATAGTTCCAATAAGCACCCCGTTAGAATTTAAAACCGGCAGTCCATCGCGGATGCCCCTGTCTGTTCCGGAAAGAACATGGATTATAGGGACGTTAAAAAAACTGTCTCTTCCGATCACTTTCGCTTCAGTTAAGAAATAATTGGTTTTTAAATCATTATCTTCAAGCTGAATAGCGTTGCTTCTGATTTTTTCTTTCAGAAAAACGTTTTCTTGGAGAAGAGCAAGATTTTCTTTCGCTAACTGGTTCTCCTGGGCGTTGCCAAATTGTTCGTCCAACGAAGTATACAAGCTGATTCGGGTAAAATTACTGAGCGAAGCAGTCAGACCACTTAAATAAGAAAAAGAATATTGGTTGAGCCAGCTACCGGAAGACCACAGGATAAAAACAACGACAACTATGATAAAATAAGCCGCCATTCTTTTTTTTCTGCGATTGGCGACTTTAGTGGAGCC
>CAYZNO010000113.1:0-2072 GCA_964479685.1 uncultured Gammaproteobacteria bacterium | reverse complement strand
GAAATGGTTGTTAATATTTTCGCGAGTGCCCAGGGACGGACTGATATTGCCATAGGAAATATTTTGGGCAGTAATATTTTTAATATTTTTATGATTCTTGGTATTGCGGCAACTATTTTCCCGCTGGCAGTCAAAAAGAATACTGTCTGGAAAGAAATTCCCCTTTCTCTTTTGGCGGCAATCGCTATCGGCCTTATGGCTAACGATGTTTTAATAGAACATACGAATGCGTCCGCTATAACTAGAATTGATGGCTTAATGCTTTTGGCCTTCTTAGCTATTTTCATGTGGTATATTTACGGCATATCAAAAGAAAGTGGTAGAGAGGAAGTACCAATAAAAGAAATATCTATCCCTAAATCGTTATTTTTTATTGGATTGGGTATTGGCTGCCTGGTCTTGGGGGGAAAATGGATTGTTGACGGCGCGGTGCAGCTTGCTACCTCTCTCGGCGTCAGCGAATCGCTTATCGGTCTAACAATTGTCGCGGCCGGAACATCGCTTCCCGAATTGGCCACTTCAGCAGTCGCCGCTTATAAAAAGAACGCCGACATCGCTGTCGGCAATATTGTCGGGTCAAACATTTTTAACATTTTTCTGATTTTAGGGGTGAGTTCAATCATCCGACCCCTGCCTTTTAGTATAAGCAACAATATTGATGTTTTGATGACTATTGCCGCCAGTTTGATGCTTTTTGCTTTTATGTTTATCGGCAAAAAGAAGTTACTCGAACGCTGGCAAGGCGTACTCTTTATCGTAATCTATCTTGTCTACCTTACCTTCCTGATTATTAAAGGCTAATTTTTCTGAACAAAAATCCCCCGATGTTGGGGGATTTTTTATTTTATTTAGTCTTAAATTAACCAACTAACTTTTCTAGTTTTTCCGCCTGTATTCTCCATCTAAATTCTTTCCCAACTCTTTCTCTCCCCTGCTCACCTAATTTTTTAGCCAAGTTTTTTTCAGATAGTATTTTTATCACTCCTTCGGCAATTTGATTTATGTTTTCCGGCTCCACAACAATTCCTGTTACACCGTCCATCACCGCTTCGGCCACCCCGCCGCTTCGGCTGGCTACGACAGGCTTGCCACATTGATTGGCCTCAAGATAAACCGTACCAAAGCCTTCAACATCCGGCCCGATCTGGCGAGGGGTCATGACAAACGCATCGCAAAGCTGGTAAAACGCCGCTTTTTTAGATTCAGAAACTTCGCCAAGCAAGAGCACCTCGTTATCCAATTTTAAATTCGCAATTTGCAATTTTAAATTTCCCCTCTCCGGTCCGTCGCCGATAATCACATAAATCGCGTTTGGTACCCGTGCCAAAATTTGAGACAAAGCATCAATAATTCTGTCATGTCCCTTGCGCGCCACTAGCCGTCCGACGGTAAGGATTATCTTTTTATTGGCTAATCCCAGCCGATTTTTTATTTCGGAAATTTTTTCAGGTTCGATTCCTTCTCCGTCGGATACGCACGGATAAACTAAGGTGATTTTATTTTCCGACACGCCCAATTTGATCAATTCATTTTTTGTAAATTCGCTGTTCGCGATGACTCCGGCCGCCTGTGCCAAAATTTTGTTCATTAACTTTTTCTTGCGCGGCAATGCCGCCGCGGTTAAAATATCCATTCCATGACAGGAAACAAAATATGGCAAAACAAAAATCCTGTTTAATAAAAAAACAGCTGTGCCGACCGGCAAAACCTGGCCAACCAAAACCGCCTCAGATTTTTCTTTTTTCGCCGCCCGCCACAAATGCCATATCATCGGCAGCCATTTCGGCAAGATAACTTTAGACAACAATTTCTTTCTGTAAATTTTATACGATTGGCGGCTGTCAAAATTTTTTTCACCTTCATGGTACGAAGCTAAAACCGCCACTTTGTCTTGTGGCAGAGCTCCGGCCAGCCCGGCCAGATAATTGGCAACTCCGCCTTTCTGCGGCGGAAATTCAATTGTTGCAATCAATATTTTTTTCATAGATCTTCGCTTGCTCCGTCAATCATTCCCACCGCCGGTTTCTTTCTCAACGCTTTCAAAATTCCAACCAAGTCCTCCTTGCCAATGG
>CAYZNO010000112.1:0-2076 GCA_964479685.1 uncultured Gammaproteobacteria bacterium | reverse complement strand
TATCTCAAGTTTTAAAGACTGGGCCGCGGGCGGTGGGCCGGGCTTTGGGGGCCAATCCGCATTTGGTCGTTATTCCTTGCCATCGGGTAGTCCGGTCCGACAAAGGCGTGGGCGGCTATTCGGGCGGAGTCAGAAAAAAAATAGAGCTTTTGGCATCCGAGAAAGTTAAAATTAAAAAAGGAAAGGTCGTTAATTTCAGAAAAATTTTTTTCAAATTTAGACGAATTAAAGCGGTGGCGCGGCAATCATCAGCAAGTAGCCGATTACGCGTTACTCGTTGCTGATTGTCCGTTACTTAAGAAAAAACTATGTCTCAAGATAAAACAATCCAGAAAATAATAGTTACCACGGCGCTGGCCGGATTAATTTTTGGCGGAGTCGGAGGAATGATTACCGGTCTTTATGGCCAGAGTCATGTTGTGCCATGGTTTCAAAAGAATTTTTTAGGGCAACAGCCAAAACAGGAGGAGACGTCGGCCTATGAGGCGGTGCGTCAAGCCGTAATTGAGGACTCGGCAACGGTGGAAGCGGTTAAAAAAGTTTCTCCGGCAGTTGTTTCAATTATCATTTCCAAGGATTTGAGCAAACTTTATTATTCGACTGGACCAAATATTTTTTCTTTTCCGGATTTTTTTGAATTTCCGTTCGGATTTGGATTTGGTAATCCCTCTTTGAGGGGTAATGTCGAAGGGGGAAAGCAGGAGATAGGCGGCGGAACAGGATTTGTTATTTCCGGCGACGGTCTGGTTGTCACAAACAAGCACGTGGCTTCCGATTCAGAAGCGGACTATACCGTCATGATGAATGATGATAAAAAATACGACGCTAAAATTGTTGCCACTGATCCCTTCTTGGACATTGCCGTTCTGAAAATAGAAGCCACTGATTTGCCGACAGTTGAATTGGGTGATTCTAATAAAATAGATTTGGGGCAGACGGTTATTGCCATCGGCAATTCTCTCGGAGAATATCGGAATACTGTGACCAAAGGAGTAATTTCCGGCATGGGACGGCGGGTGGTCGCTGGAGATATGAGGGGAGGTTCGGAAGTAATTGAAGAGGCAATCCAGACCGACGCGGCGATAAATCCCGGCAATTCGGGCGGCCCTCTTATAAACTTGGCTGGCCAGGTTATTGGCATAAATACGGCCATGAATCAGGACGGACAGCTGATTGGGTTTGCCATTCCGATTAACGCCGCCAAGCAGGCGATTGAGAGCGTCAAAAAGTACGGTAAGATTGTCCGGCCCTGGCTTGGGGTAAGATACGTAATTTTAAATAAGGAAATTGCCAAAGCCAATAAAATAGGAGTTGATTATGGCGCCTTGATTGTTCGAGGGAAAGATGAAACGCAGCTCGCCGTGGTTCCCGGTTCGCCGGCCGATAAGGCCGGGCTCGTGGAGAACGACATTATCCTTGAATTGAATGGTCAGAAAATTGACGAAGAGCACCCTCTGGCAAAGTTGGTTAGCGCGTTAAGGCCAGACGAAGAGATCACTTTGAAAATTTGGCACAAGGGCGAAGAAAAAACGGTAAAAGCAATACTTGGCGAATATAAGGATTAGATTTTAACTTGTAAATCGGGGAGGGGAAAAGAGGACATGAAAATGGACGAACTAGTGCACAATATTGACAAACTTGGTAAGAACGTGAAAAAAACCAGGGCTCTCTTAAAATTGGATGAGAGCGGAAAAGAAATAAGCAGGCTTGAGACGGAAACCGGGGCGCCAGATTTTTGGAAGAATTCCGAGCGGGCTAAAGAGACAGCACGCAAATTAAACGAACTAAAAGAAGAAAAAGCAACTTGGGATAATCTTGAAAGAGAAATTGGTGACATTTTAGAGCTGGCTCGTCTTGATGAGAAGGACCAGACAGTAAGTCTACGTCAAGAAATGGAAAAAAAATACGGAGAGCTTTTAGTTAAATTTCAGGGGCTCGAATCTTTGATTTTATTTTCCGGGCCATACGATCGGACGAACGCGATTTTGAGTATACATGCCGGGACCGGTGGAGTGGAAGCGCAGGATTGGGTTGCCATGCTTCTTCGGATGTATCTGCGATTTTCCGAAAAAAAAG
>CAYZNO010000111.1:0-2097 GCA_964479685.1 uncultured Gammaproteobacteria bacterium | reverse complement strand
ATCGCTCACTTCGGAACTTGAGGAGGGTCCGGAGACGGTAAAGATTCTGACAGTGCACGGAGCCAAAGGCTTGGAATTCAAATATGTTTTTATCGTTAATCTGGTTGATTTGCGTTTTCCGTCAACCGACCGTAGGGAGCCCATAGAATTACCCGATGCTCTGGTAAAAGAAGTTTTGCCGGAAGGCGACATCCATCTTGAGGAAGAGAGGCGTTTGTTTTACGTGGCGATCACCCGCGCCAAGGACGGAATATTTTTTACCTCGGCCTCGGATTACGGCGGCCAGAGAAAAAAGAGACTGTCGCGTTTTTTAGTGGAACTTGGTTTTGTTGCGCCAGAGGTAAAAATTCCGACTGGCAATGTCTACTTTGACAACAATGAGGATAGATATCGGATATCTATCCGGGATAGATATCCGATATCTATCAATCTGCCAAATAAATTCAGTTTTACCCAACTTAAGGCGTTTGAAACCTGTCCGCTGCAATATAAGTTTGCCCATATTCTCGTCGTGCCGACCAGGGGCAAATTCAATTTTAGTTTTGGCAAAACCATGCACAGCACTTTGCAGAAATTTTTTGAACAACTGATCCGGAAAGAAAATCATCAGCAGACGAATCTTTTCGGCGAAGAGGCGCCCGGCGAGACAAGCGCGCCGTCAGTTGAAAATCTTTTGAAGATCTACGATGAAACCTGGATTAATGACTGGTATGAGAGTAAGAGCCACGAAGAAGAATACAGGAGACTCGGTCGGGAGAAGTTAAGAGAATTTTATAAAATCCATGACGGCAAGTGGCCAAAAGCCAAATTTTTGGAGAAGGGGTTCAATCTGAAAGTGGGGGATTATACCGTGCGCGGCGTGATTGACCGGGTTGATGAAGTTCCTGGCGGAGTGGAAATTGTCGACTACAAAACTGGCAGCGTGCCAAAGGATGAAAAATATTTGGATAAAGATCAGCTGCTAATTTATCAGTTGGCGGCTAGCGAAGTTTTCGGCGAAAAACCGGCTCTTTTGAGTTATTACTATCTTGATGCCAACCAAAAAATGTCTTTTATTGGGACACAGGAAGAGATTGGGGAAATTAAGAAAAAAATTATAGAGACGGTTGAGGAAATTAAGAAAAGCGACTTTTCTCCCAAGCCGAGCCTATTCAGTTGTAGAAATTGCGATTTTAAAGATATTTGCGAACACCGTATAATTTAGTTATGTTTACTTCACTTAGAAGTATTTTAGCCCAGAACGTTCGTCAAGCCGGCATTGGCCGGCAGGTTTTGGCCGCTCAAGCGATTGAGAAATGCAACCAAATTTTAACGGAAATTTTTGGGCCAGGTATTTTGAAAAGAACTAGGGCTATGTGTTTACGGCAAAAAACATTGACCATAGGGTGTATTTCGTCGGTTTTGACTCAGGAAATTTATCTGAAACGCAATAAAATTATTAAGGAATTGAATGAGCGGCTTGGCGGGGAAATGGTTGACACAATTAAATTTAAGATGTAAACCCTTGACATAAATTCAAAAATGTGCTAAAATTTATTAAGGTACAGTAAGGTACCAAAAGGTCTTTTTTAAACTTAAAATTAACATTAACCGTCACGCCGGTTTGATCTTCGCCAAAGCGATTTTCAAACCAAAATGTGACTTAAATAAAATTATAACAAACGTAGACAGCGGCATGACGCCCGAAGTAAAAGCGGCAAGTGAAGCCTTGATGAAAACAATAAAAGCGCAGGGAGAAGAAATACTTAGTGCGTTTGAAAGAGCATTCCAAGACACAAAACCCGGAGCCATGGAAGATATGGATACCATCAGGGGGAGGGAGACGAGAGCACGATTACAGAAAATTTTAGATGCGCAAATAAAAGTGGCGGGTATTATAGCGCTTGGTGAACGTGGTGCGCGAGTGGGAAACATCGGCGAGGCTGAAGCAGTTAAAGGAACAGCTGAACAAATAGTCCAGGATGTGCGTGCAGGAGGAGGAGAAATAGACGTTGGGCAGATTGACAGAGCTATTAAAGAGTGGGAAGCCGGGAAGGCCGCTAAGGCTTAAAAAGATAACAATACGAAACAAAAAAAGAGAGACCACGGGGTCTCTCT
>CAYZNO010000110.1:0-2102 GCA_964479685.1 uncultured Gammaproteobacteria bacterium | reverse complement strand
TGCACCCAAATCGTCTCCGTCTTTGATATCGGAACCGAGCGACTGGACTTTTTTAATCGCGTCATGATAGGTCATTCGGACAAACGGCGCTTTTATTTTTTCCAATTTGGAAATATCGCGCTCCAAAATTTCCAATTCTTTTCTGTTATTTTCTAAAACTTTTTTCACGATGTGGCAAATTAACTCTTCCTGGATTTTCATATTTTCTTCGTGGTGCACGAAAGCCGCTTCGGCATCCATCATCCAAAATTCGGTGAGATGCCGGCGGGTTTTTGATTTTTCCGCCCGGAAAGTCGGACCAAAATCAAAACATCGTCCAAAACTCATCACTGCGGCTTCAAGATACAACTGGCCGGACTGTGATAGATATGCCTTGCCCAAATCAAAATATGGAACTTCAAAAAGAGTTGTCGTTCCCTCGCAGGCGGTCGGCGTCAGAATTGGCGTATCAATTTTTATAAAACCGTTTTGATTAAAATATTCAAAAGTCGCTTTAATAACCGTGTTTCTGACCCGGAGCGTCGCCCACTGTTTTGAAGAGCGGAGCCAGAGGTGCCTTTGGTCCAGCAAAAATTCCGGGCCGTGTTCTTTTTTCCCGATTGGATATTCCTCGGCAATCTGGACAATTTTCAGATCTTTAACCTGCAATTCGTATTCTTCTTTTTTCGGATGCTTGCTGACTGCGCCGGAAATTTCCACCGATGTTTCAATGGTGATTTTCTGGCAGGCCTCCCAGACTTCGGCCGGCGCTTCTTTTTTGGAAACAATCGCCTGGATAAAATCCGAGCCGTCGCGCAATTGCAAAAAGAAAATACTGCCAGAGGAACGGAAATTATAAATCCAACCCCGGATAGTCACTTCCTGGCCTAAATAGTTGGCTATGTCTTTCAATAAAATAGTTTGCATATGATTTTTCTATTATAGATTATTTTACCAATTAAATCAAAATAAAAAAGACCGACTGGCTTGGCCAATCGGCATGCGTTTCCCCTCCTAATGTATTACCCTTTTCTTGCCTCGCCGTTCGGCCCGGGCCCGGCGGACGGTATCAACGGCGACCCAGCCCAGAAAGCAGAGCGGGATCACGTTGACAAAGGCAATGTTCGGCGTCTCGGAGAGCGCCAAGCCGATTGTGGCGGCTACTCCGCCAAGAAAGAACAAACTGATCAGGATGGCCAAAGCCTTCATTCTGCACTCCCTTGTTCCGCGGCTTCGGCGCAGTCGTTTTCCGCCTTGATGGCGGCGAGTTCTTCTTTCGACTCGCGAAACCACCGCTCAAACCTGATACTCGCCCTCACGAAAAATGTCAGGACGACGCCGACAATGGGAAGTGAAATCCCTACGACAAAAAGCGCCCACTTGTTCATCCCGCCAGCGGCGAAATCCCAAATGAGGATTCCGACACAGACCCAGAGGAGCACAGCCAAAATAATGACGAGCCACGGCGGGAAAATTGCGCCGGCATTCAATTCGGCTTTCTCATCTTCGCTTTCCATCTCGCCAAATGTCGGCTGTTGACCCTTCATTCTACTATCCCCTTTCGTGCCGGGACACCTTGCCACTTCTCGACCGGAAACCACCAGCTGTCAGTTCTGCCAATCATGAACATGAAAGCCAGCGTAGGCACAATGACGTAAGCCGCTACCGTGCCATCCCCAAACTTGATGGAGATGAACAGAGCGATGAATCCCGCCAAGAACGCCAGAAAAATAAGAACGGCCAGAAACCGCTTCATCTCGCTGCCTTCCTTTCTACTCTACACTACCTTACCCCTTGCACATGCATAATCGCCTTTTCTTCTCCCCTCAACTCAATCAGAAAGCCAAAGGTGAGGAAGGCCGGCCAGACTGCGCAGAGAAGACAGATTGATCCTTCTCCCCATTCGCCCGCGGCGAAGCTCACCGACGCCTCGGCCACGATGGCCCAGGTGAGGTATCCGAAACAACCGAGTGTCAATACCAGCAGGAGCAGGAAGTAGCTCACTGCTACGGCAACCCTTTTCAACATTGCTACGCCCTCCTTCTGCACTGACTTTATCACTCAATCGGAAAAAGTCAACTGCTCTTGACTGAAAGTGAAAAGGAGAGTAATCTTTTAAGATT
>CAYZNO010000109.1:1658-2129 GCA_964479685.1 uncultured Gammaproteobacteria bacterium | reverse complement strand
TCAGCGGTGGTTTGCGGGAATGCGGTAAGCAGCGCTTCGGCTTCGGCCAAAAGTTTTCCCGCCCCGGCCTCGTCGTTATAGATGAGGCTGGCCTCGGCGGCGTCTTTTTTATTTTGTATGGTTTCTATTTTTTGATTTAATGCCTCAGCAACGGCCTCTTTTTCGTATTTAAAATAAAGGAAAGCTGTCCCGAGGGCAAAGAAACAAAGAATAACGGTCGAGGAAATAAGGAGAGCTTTAGCCGAGATAGGCAATTTTTTCGTCTGCGGT
The DNA here is from genome assembly GCA_964479685.1 of uncultured Gammaproteobacteria bacterium. Classification (GTDB taxonomy): domain Bacteria; phylum Patescibacteriota; class Patescibacteriia; order XYB2-FULL-38-15; family XYB2-FULL-38-15; genus JBGSRW01. The sequence goes on along the minus strand of CAYZNO010000109.1, from coordinate 1,859 downwards.
TTTGGCGTTTGCATGGTTTCTCGCGGAATGTTGGTAATTTTTTCCGCAGGCTTTTGGTCAGTTTTCTTCCTTCTAGCCAAAAGATTGAAAATGGCGACTGGTAGACTAAATACGGAAACAACTATTGTTTTCAAAATAAGGTAAATTGTCCGGAATATAGCCAGAAATAACCAGGCGATAGGTTTTAAAAATTTGCTTGTT
>CAYZNO010000109.1:0-1648 GCA_964479685.1 uncultured Gammaproteobacteria bacterium | reverse complement strand
GAGTAAATTGGGAAGAATAATATTCAAGTCGGGCCTTGTCCTTGATTTGTTTTTTTTCTTCGCGGGAAACTTTCAGGCTCTGAAAAAAAGAAGAAATTTTTGAACCAAGATTCAGGCGCAAGGAGGGAGTCAGCATTTTTTCCGTGTTGTGTGCCGTTTTCATAAGAACATCCATCGAGTTCTGTGGCATGGAAATTTTTTCCTGTTTGGTTTTTTGAGGGGCGGCGGTCTCGATAATTTTATCGTTATTTAATTTGAGGATAAGAGCCGCGAATGAAGTTTTTGGGTTTGCTGATTCGGCAAGTAGATTACTGAAATTTTCCGTCGCCCTTTGAAGATCTGATTCCGAGACGGTTTTGCATATTTTTTCCAGCGAGAAATAATCGAGCAGGCTTTCGGTGCAGATGAAAAGATGGTCGTCAGTGTTGATTTTTCCGCTGATAATGTTGGTAAAAAGATTTACGTTCCCGCGGCCTTCTTTGCCGGAGGCGGTTTCGGATATGTCGATGATTTTATAAATTTGCGGTCCGGCGTGGTAAACCAGAAAGGGGAATATGCGGCCTCTTTGCGTCAGGTAAATATTTTTGTCTTCCTCCAGGGCCAGGAGGGCGTTGATTTTCGGAACAGGGGTTTCCGCTTCTCCAAAAGTCGATTTATTGCCGATAAGATCCAGATATTTGTAATTTATTTTTTGGACCAGTTTTTCGAAAATAAATTCGGCCGGTCTGTCTTCTTCTCTCGGCCGGAAGTTTTTGATTTCAGCAAGCAGTGAATTGATAAAAGCGGTAATTTTCCGGCTCGGATGGGATTCAACTTCCAGGATTCCGAAAATTTTTCTTTCTGGTACCGGCTCGGCTTCAGGAAAGTTGGTCGGTTCCTCCGGAAAATCGAAAACAAAAACCTGGCAAGTTGACTTGCTTGTTCCCGGCTGGATTAATATTTTTTCGCAGTCTATTTTCGGCATTGCGGATATCCGGCCTGTTCCATTTTCGGCCGGATTGTATTATAATTAGTATAACGCTTTTTGAGGCGGAAGTAAAGAATATGCCAGCAAAAAAAGATAGCCATAAATTAAGCAATGCCGGGCTTGAACAACTATTTGGTTCAAAGACCAGGGTTAAGTTATTGAAGTTATTTTTAAATAGCGCCGGCAGGCAGTATTTCGTAAGGGAAATAGCCAGGGCAGTTAAATCCCAGATTAACTCAGTCCGGAGGGAACTTTTGAATCTCAGGGAACTCGGGCTGATCCGGGAAGTCGAGGCGTCCGAAGATAAACATTTGGTCGCCGCCGGAGACGGGAAGAAAAAGTTTCCTAAAAAAATGAAGAAAATCCTCCGTCCGGAAGCAATGAAAAAGTTTTTTCAGGTTAACGGCGATTTTATTTTATTCCCCGAACTGCGCGCCCTGGTTTTAAAAGCTGATTTTTTGCTCGAAAAAAGTTTTGTTAAATCTCTCGGGCGGGCTGGCAGTGCCGACTATATGGCCCTGACCGGAAATTTTGTTGGGCTTCCGGGTATCCAGGCAGATCTGCTTTTGGTCGGCCGTTTTAACCGCCGGAAGCTTTCCAGACTGGTTAAAAGTTTCGAAAAAGATTTTGGCCGACCGATAAATTATTCAGTTATGACAAAACAGGAGTTCCGCTACCGCA
>CAYZNO010000108.1:0-2167 GCA_964479685.1 uncultured Gammaproteobacteria bacterium | reverse complement strand
ATCACGGTGGGCGGCCGCGTCTACGAGATCCTCTCCTTCCTCCGGGAGGGCGAGAAGTCCGTCCCCGGCGACGTGATGGTCTCCCGGGCGAAGGAGCTCGGCGCCAACCTCGGCCAGGAGGACTGCGAGTTCATCCTCGCCCACCAGGCCGACATCCCCGCCGCCCTTCGCAACAAGGTCATCTTCGTCTTCCCGGACTTGCGGCGTCCGGACGTCCGCGAGAACGTCGCGTACCTCTACTGGGTCGACGACGGCTGGTACCGGCTCTGGAACTGGCTCTCGGACGACTGGTTTGGCAACGCTCGTCTCCTTCGTCGCAAGTAGTGCCCTTGGTCACTCGGTAACTCGGCCCTTCAAACCGGCCGGGTCGCTCGGATCCTTGGACACTCGCCCGCCCGCAACGCCTCGCAAGCTCGGCTTGCGATGGCGGGCGGGGTTCCTCGGGCCCTCACACATTTCGTTGTGTGAGGGCCTATTTTTTTAAACTAAATTTTGATATACTTCAAAATAGATTTTACGGTTACGGCATCGGTCACGGCTTATGCGCGTAAAATCTCGCCATTTCATTTTTCAGAATGCGATCGGCTTACGCCTGCCTGCCGGTAGGCAGGGCTTATCACAGCGTAAAAATGGAGTGACTAAAATGAAGATACTTGGTGCGGTCTGTTAGGGAGATCACGTCTCCAAATACGATTCAACCCCGAGAGAACTCAAAGGGCGGTGGCACGGACGACAGGCCTCGTAATTTTGCGGAATCCGGACGACCGCGAGAACGTCGCGTACCTCAACTGGGACGACGACGGCTGGTACCAGAACTGGAACTGGCTCTCGAACGACTGGAATGGCAACGATCGTCTCCTTCGTCGCCAGTCTCTTCATCAACGCTCCCGTCCCTTTGGGCGGGAGTTTACTTTTGGAAGGATTGCAAATTTTTTATCCACCCGCCAAGCATTATACCGGCGGAGGAAAGTTTGCGGGAGAGTTCGGCATATTTGCCTTCGTTCAATCCTTTCGCTTCCCAAAGAACCATTACAAAAAATTTAAGATTATCCAATTTGCGATTTAGTTGCAGCAAAAAATTTAATTTATCTTCACGTCTTGTGTATTGCGCGGTCAAGGCGAGTTCTAAGATATTTACGAATAATTCATCTATTTTTCTGCCGAGCGTGTACCGCGTGAGGCGCGGTAAATGCGTTAAAAAACTATGCCACAACAAATATGTCTCTTTGAAAGTGGAGATGATGGGAATTTCAGCAAAATTCCGTTGGGGGGGGGGATTTAAAGGGCGGATCGTTCCGAAAATTAAATTGATTCATAAATTTGAAGATATTATTTCTTTAGAAAATTTGTTTTTGGCTTGGCAGGAATTTTTGGCCGGCAAAAAGAAGAAAAAAGATGTGCAGGAATTCGGGCGGTACTTGGCTGATAATATTTTAGCGCTTCACGAAGATTTATCAAATAAAACTTATCGCCACGGCGGCTATGAAAGTTTTTATGTCAACGATCCGAAACGCCGGCATATTCATAAAGCGGCGGTGCGCGATAGATTATTACATCACGCCGTTTATAGAATTCTTTATCCGTTTTTTGATAAAACTTTTATCGCCGATTCTTTTTCCTGCCGACTGGGCAAGGGAACACATCGAGCGTTGAATCATTTTCGGGCCATGTTTTTCGCTGTGAGTAAGAACCACACGCGGACGATTTGGGTTTTGAAATGCGACATTAAAAAGTTCTTCGCAAGCATTGACCATGAAATTTTGTTAAATATTTTAAAAGAATATATTCCAGATGAAAATATTTTATGGCTTTTAGAAAATGTGATCGGTAGTTTTACGACTGATTGTCTGGATTCCCACTTTCGCGGGAATGACAGGAAGGTGGGTTTACCGCTTGGCAATTTAACCTCGCAGCTTTTCGCCAATGTTTATATGAATATTTTTGATCAGTGGGTGAAGCATAAATTAAAAGTTAGATATTATTTGCGCTATGCCGACGATTTTGTTTTTCTTTCCGAAAATCGTGAGTGGCTTTTGAAAATTATTCCGCAGATTAAAAAGTTCTTGATGGGAGAATTAAAACTGACGCTGCATCCCGAGAAAATTATTTTAAAAACTTTGGCTTCGGGCATTGATTTTTTGGGTTGGATATATTTCAGATATCATCG
>CAYZNO010000107.1:0-2221 GCA_964479685.1 uncultured Gammaproteobacteria bacterium | reverse complement strand
GGTGGGATCGGCCAGAATTTTCCATTCGTGGAGTTCGTCTTCCGGATTTTCAACAACCGCGTTATTGCACAATAATCCGATTTTTAAAATGAAAATTTTTTCCTTGTCATTATTTGTTTCGGCAAATTTTTTACCCCGCACAAGAATGTGTGATATCCTCATTTCCCCCTCCGTCAAGGTTCCTGTTTTATCGGAACAAATAACCGAGACTGAACCCAAGGTTTCCGCCGCGACCATTCTCCTGACCAAGCCGTTATGTTTTAAAATCCTCTGCATGCCAATCGCCAAAATAACCGTCATGGCTGGCAGAAGTCCCTCCGGAATAGACGCCACGGCTACGGCCACGGAAATTAGAAACATTTCAAGAAGCGGCCTTCCGGCGAGGGATCCGACTAAAAATATGATTGAAACAATGGCAAGAATCAATATCCCTAAAAATTTACTGAACTGAAAAATGCTTTTTTGCAAGGGTGTTTTCTCTTCGGCTGTTTCCTTGACTAACGATACAATGCGCCCCAGCTCGCTTTTGGATCCGACTTGCACGACCGCGGCCTCGCCCTTGCCCTTGGCGACCACGGTTCCCATATAGACCATGTTATCCCTGTCGGCCAAAGGAGTTTTTGAATCAAGATTGTCTGTTCCCTTTTTTGAAGGATTTGACTCTCCGGTTAATGCCGCTTCGATAATTTCCAGATTATCAGCCTTTATTAATCTCGCGTCTGCCGGAACCTTATCGCCGGGAGATATAAAAATTATGTCGCCAGGGACCAAATCTTCGATATTAACAACTGTTTTTTGACCGTCGCGAAGAACCTTTGACTTATAACGGACTATCTCCCTCAATTTCGCAATCGACCTGTCGGCCTTGCTCTCCTCCAAAAAACCGACAAACGTGCTGATTCCGATTACGGCCAAAATGATACCGAAATCCGTTGAATGACCTAAAACTAAACTGACAAAAGCGGCGATAAATAAAATTAAAATTAAGGGATTTTTAAATTGATTAAAAAAAATCCAGAGTCTTGCCAGTTTTTTTTCTTCAGGCAATTTGTTTCGACCGTATTGAGCAATTCTTTTTTTAGCCTCGTCAAAACTCAGACCAGATGGGGTGGTCTTGAGTCGCTCAAAAACTTCTTTTATTCCCAGCGCGTGCCAATCCATGTCTATGGAAAAATATTAAAAAAAATTATATTAATTCAGTTCCTGTCATTTCCGCGGGTTTAGCGATGCCCATGATTTTTAAAATAGTCGGAGCCACGTCGGCTAAAATCCCGACTGGTGAAAACAAAGAAAGATCGCGGCCGTCAGAGATGGACCCTTGACTCTCAAAACCCCTACCGGCGATGATTAACGGCACCGCATTAGTGCTGTGTTCTTTGTCTATTTCGCCAGTCTGCAGATTGGCAACCTCTTCCGCGTTACCGTGATCGGCGGTAAGTAGCAGCGCCCCGCCAAGCGGCAAAATTATATTGGCCACTTCCCCAATACATTGATCTACCACCTCAAGCCCTTTCACGGTTGCCTGAATATTACCAGTATGACCTACCATATCAGCATTAGCAAAATTGACTACAATAAAATCATATTTTTGGGAATTAATAGATTTTAATAAGACGTTTTTTACTTCAATAGCCGACATTTCTGGTTTTTGATCATAGGAGGCGACGCGCGGCGAAGGTATTATAATTCTTTCTTCCCCCGGATACTCCTCTTCTTTCATTCCGTTAAAGAAAAAAGTAACGTGCGCATATTTTTCCGTCTCGGCAATATGCAGCTGTTTTAAGCCGGCCTCCGACAAAACTTTGGCTAAACAGGTTTTTATTTCCTCCGGAGGAAAAGCGATCTTAACCGGGAGACCCTTTTCATACTCGGTCATCGTCGCAAAAAAAAGATTTTTGAATTTTCTCGTTCCCGGAAACTTGTCAAAATTTTCCGCTACAAAAGACTTAGTGATTTCTCTCGCCCGGTCAGCACGATAATTAAAAAATATAACGGCATCATTATCCTCAACCGTGGCAATCGGTTTTTTTCTTTCCGCAATAACCGTTGGAATGAATTCCTCGTCGTAAATTTTCTTTTCGTATGAATCCCTTATTGCTTTTGTCGGATCAGAAAAATAATTTTCACTTTTCCCGAAAACAATCGCCTGATAGGCCTTTTCTATTCTGTCCCACCGGTTATCGCGGTCCATGGTATAAAAGCGCCCGGCGAGCGTGGCGAT
>CAYZNO010000106.1:0-2262 GCA_964479685.1 uncultured Gammaproteobacteria bacterium | reverse complement strand
AAAAATTAGTTGACGAAATAATCAAAAAGGCAACCGAAGCGGTTGCCGTGATACTGGCCGGCGGAATTGATTCGGCTATGAATCAATTCAATTAACTTGGTTCCCTTTTTCTCAACTCTCGATTCTTGTCCGCAACACTGCCTGCCAGCGTAAAGTCCATTCCGAAAACGGAAAAAACTTTAACTTACGGCTACTTGCGCTAGTCAGGAGGGTGACCGTTGCTTTCGCCGCTAACAGGCAGAGGCACGAGCACGATTTGATAATCTTCTCGATATTACATCTTAGCAAATTTCTTCAACTTGTCAAGGCGCTTTTCCCCCTCCCAAAAAATTTTCAATTATCAATCAAATACCAATTTCACAATTTTCAATTTTGATAATTGAAGCATTGAAAATTGAGACTTGAAAATTGAAAATTCTTAATAAATAGAGGTGTAATGCAGACTCTTAAATTAACTGCCGTACCCCAACATGACTTCTCAAGATGACCTAAAATATTGGGTCGCCATTTCCCGTAATCAAAAAATCGGGGCGACCCGTCTCGTAAAACTTTATAATTTTTTTCATTCCATGAAAGAAGCCTGGCAGGCTTCTTTTTCCGATCTCGTTCGTTCCGGCATTGACGAAAATATTGTCCATGATTTTCTGGCCCAAAAAATGACAATTAATCCGGACGCCGAGTGGGAAAAAATGGAAAAAGAAAATATTGGCGCCATCACCATCAACGACGAAAATTATCCGAAACTCCTGAAAGAAATATGGAATCCGCCAGCCCTTCTTTATTACCGCGGCCGCCTTCCCTCCTCAGAAGACTTCAATCTCGCGGTGGTTGGCACAAGAAAAATCAGCACTTACGGACGCCAAATTGTTTCAATCCTTGTCCGCGATCTCGTACAAAACGGTTTTACCGTTGTGAGCGGCCTGGCCCTGGGCGTTGACGCTCTGGCCCATAAAACAACGGTTGACGCTGGAGGAAAAACTATCGCCGTCCTGGGCTCGGGCATTGATGACGCAAGTATTTATCCAGTGCAAAACCGCTATCTCGCTTCTCAAATTGTCGAGTCCGGTGGGGCGGTGATTTCCGAGTACCCTTTGGGCTCAATCGCTCTGCCGACCAATTTCCCCCACCGGAACCGGATCGTTTCCGGACTGTCGCTTGGGACTCTTGTTATTGAAGCGGCTGAAGAATCCGGCGCCCTGATTACGGCGCAGTGCGCCCTGGAACAAAACCGCGAAGTTTTCGCCGTGCCCGGCAGCGTTTTCTCCCCGACCTCGGCCGGGCCTAACAAGTTGATAAAAATGGGCGCCAAAACCGTCACCTCCGTTTCCGATATTCTGGAGCCCCTGAATCTGGCGCACGCTGTCGATTTTGCCGCCGCGAGAAAAACTCTCCCCGTCTCGCCAGAAGAAGAAAAAATCATCTCCCACTTGTCTTTCGAGCCGACCCATGTCGACAAACTGATTTTTACCTCCGGCCTTGACGCGGCCAAAGTTGGCGCTATACTTACACTTATGGAAATGAAAGGCATGATTAAAAACCTCGGTGGAATGAACTATGTTCTCGCGAAATAAAAAATATTTTTAAAATATCTTATGAATTTAGTAATTGTAGAATCCCCTACCAAAGCTAAAACTATTTCCCGATTTCTGGGAAAAGATTTTGTAATTAAATCTTCTTTCGGCCATCTGCGCGACCTGCCGCAAAAAGAGATGGGCATTGATATTGAACACGACTTCGCGCCCCATTACGTTGTCCCGCGCAAAAACCAGAAGACGGTTACCGACCTGAAGAAATCGGCGGCTAAAGCCAAATTTATTTATTTCGCTTCTGATGAAGACCGCGAAGGAGAAGCCATCTCTTGGCATCTGACACAAATTTTAAAACCAAAAAAAGATCAAATCCGCCGGATCGCTTTTCATGAAATTACCAAAGACGCGGTCTTGGAATCGCTGGAACACCCGCGTGATATCGACCTGAATATGGTCGACGCCCAGCAGGCCCGCCGCGTTCTGGACCGCCTGGTCGGCTACGAACTTTCGCCTTTTCTCTGGCGAAAAGTTGCTAAAGGACTTTCAGCCGGACGCGTCCAGTCAGTTGCCGTAAGATTAATCGTCGAACGGGAACGGGAAATCCAGGCTTTTAAACCAGAAGAGTATTGGACCGTCGAAGGTCAATTCAAAAAAACTCAAATCTCAAATCTCGACTCTCAAATCTTTTCCGCGAAATTGAATAAAATCAACAACGAGGTCCTTGATAAATTTG
>CAYZNO010000105.1:0-2277 GCA_964479685.1 uncultured Gammaproteobacteria bacterium | reverse complement strand
CGTCAACTCCGCGGTACCAGCTTTTCCCCGTCAGAATTTGCGAAGCGAAAATCGAAAGATCTAAATCCTCAATCTGGTTCGCGATAAGCGAGCGAAGGGCCGTTGGTTTTTTTGTTTTAGCCAGAAATTTTTGGACATTTTCCGCTTTGGCGGCAAATTGCAAAAAGTCCCAGGCCTCGTTGGAGTTTTTGGTTTTTTTAGAAACGGTTTCCACCCAATAGTTGGCAAAATTCACTTCCTGGCCGCCCTCAATCTGTGGCATTTTAGCCACGGCAAAATTCAATTTTGGCGCCAAATTTTTTATTTGCGGGATATGGTAAGAATAGCCGAAGAAGAAAGCGGTCCGGCCGGTCGTAAAAGCCTCGAGAGATTGCGGCATAGTATTGTTCCAGGTATAGACTTCTTTATAGGGCGAAGCGAAATCAGTATAAAAACCAAGGGCGTCTTCGCCGGGCGGATTGGGCATGGTGCCGCCCGGAGGAATGTCGGCAAAAGTCGGGTAACCGCTGTCGTTAGTCATGGCCGTCCCATTTTGCATCATTAAAAGCGAAAGAATATCCGGCGCCCGCTCAATATTGTAAGCCGTGCCGATGGCTGCCGCTGACTGGAGAATGTTTCCCTGTTTGTCGATTTTGGTAATTTTTTTAACCGCCTGGGAAAATTCGGTCCAAGTACGCGGCGCTTCTGGCAGGCCGGCGGCATTTAAAATATCGCGGTTATAGAAAAGGGCCAAAGTATCAAAATATAACGGCAGGGCGAAAATTCTATCCTCGGCCGTCTGGCCTGATTCCTGATATTTCAGGATCGCATCCTTGGCGACTTGGTCGGCAAAATCGGTTTTGATAGCCCGAAGGCTCATGGCGGCGGTAGTCCGCATTTCAACAGTTGTTTCTTTCTTTATCGTTCCGGTTGTTACTTGGTAGGGGAGGGTGATTGACTTGGGCATCGGGATAATTTTCGATTCGTATTCTTTGACCCAAGTATTGGGAATGGAAAACATATCCGGACCACGGTCTTCGGCAAAGGCGTTCAGGAGTTGATCCTCATATTCTTCATAGCGGAATTTACGGTAATTGATTGAAACGTTCGGATGAAGCAGTTTGTAAGCAGAAATAATTTCGCTCATCGAATCTCCGTCGTCAAAAACCCGCCAATAAGTCAGACTGACCGGCTTCATGGCTTCCAAAACTTCCTGCGGGGTGCCGCGGCAGACGGCGCCGGAAGTAGTGAAAAAAGTTAAAAGGAGAAAAATCGCCAGTTTTTTTAATTTCATAAAACTATATTTTTAATTTTTTCAAGTATTTGGCAAATCCGGTTTTTAGATCCGGTCGTTTCAGGGCCAGATCGACGTTGGCTTTTAACCAGCCGATTTTACTGCCGGCATCATAGTATGTTCCATCAACTTCGCAGGCGTAAATCGGCCTTTTCTTCAGGAGTCCGGCAATAGCTTCCGGCAGCCAAAATTCTCCGCCGGCGCCTGGTTTTAATTTTTCCAATTCGTCAAAAATGTCCGGCGTCAAAACATAGCCGTAAAGAGTCGCGAGGAGAGAAGGGGTTTTTCCCGGACCGGGTTTTTCCACGATTTTTTTGACCTGGTAAACATTTTTTTCAATTTTTATGGCGTCCAGCATGCCGTATTTTTTTGTTTCTTCTTTAGTTACTTTCATCGCAGTAATAACTGGATCGGTATATTTTTCATAGGCCTCGATAAGTTGTTTAAGGCGCGGTTTTTTCGAGCCGATAATCAGATCATCACCAGAGAGAACGGCAAACGGTTCATCGCCGACGATTTGTTTGCAATTTAAGACCGGAGTAGCGTTGCCATAAGGCCCTTTTTGCCTGATGTAAATAAAATTCGCCATGTCAGCAATTCTTTTTAATTCCTGGCGGATTTCTTCTTTGCCCTGTTTTTTAAGCCAATTTTGCAATTCAAAATTATAATCAAAATGGTCTTCAACCGCTCTTTTTGAGGCGCCAGTGACCAAAATCACGTCAGTGATTCCCGAAGCAACCGCTTCCTCGACTATATATTGAATAACCGGTTTGTCGACGATCGGCAGCATTTCTTTAGGCTGGGCCTTGGTGGCCGGTAGAAATCTTGTGCCGTAGCCGGCTACCGGGATGATAACTTTGCGTATTTTTTGCGCCATAAAACTAAAAATAGTAAGTTATAGTAGGTAATCTTTTCTTTAAGATATTATAGCATAAATAAAAAGTGGATAAAACATCAAAGAGCAGGCCTTTTTCATTTTGCCGCCGATCTGCTATAATTGATAA
>CAYZNO010000104.1:0-2449 GCA_964479685.1 uncultured Gammaproteobacteria bacterium | reverse complement strand
GGCGTTTGAAAATAAGCTTTGGCTTCAGATTGAAGATGTAGATAAAAGAATGGCCACGCAATACGACTTTCTCGAAAGATACCTTTCGTCGCTCGCCGAAAAATCAGAGCGCGAAAATATTATCTCTGACTATATTTTAGAAATGGAATATTACGGAGAGGCCGATTGGGCGGAGCGCGGCAGAGAACTTCTTAAAAAAGAGTTAGACAAGTAGCCGGTTTTTCCGGAAAGAGCCGTGTCCGGCTCTTTTTTGTTTAGTTTTTCGGTGGTATAATTTAGAAATAATTTCAAGATTTGATTTATGCCGATTTTTGTCGTAATCATTGTGGCAATTTTGTTTTCCGTTTTTACAGCCTTGGTTTTTGCCGGCCATTTTTTCATTTATTATTCAATAAAAATTTTTTTCGCCGTTGAAGATAAGAAAAGAAAACGGCTCGTGGCGGTAATTTTGGCGGCTCTGGCGGTAAGTTTCGGAGCAGCTTCGGCTGTTGCCCATTTCAGCCATGACCCGATAACCGAAGTGCTGTATTTTTTAGCCGGACTCTGGCTCGGGCTTGCCATGAATCTCGATACGGCTCTCGCGGCCGGCTGGCTGGTAGTCGGTTTTGGCAGAATTTTTAAGCGTCATTTAAATTTGCGGATGGTCGGGATAATTTCCGTTGCCGCAGCGATTATTTTTACCGGTTACGGCGTCTGGAACGCTTACAATTCCGTGACAAAAGAAATTACGGTAAAAATAAAAAATTTACCGGCCGCCTGGCAGAACAAAAAAATCGTCCAGCTTTCCGATGTTCATCTGGGGCACGTCTTTGGCGATTGGTTTCTGGAAAGAGCCGTAAGGGAAGCAAATTCGTTCCGGCCAGAAGCGGTTTTTATCACCGGTGATCTTTTTGACGGCATGGACGGGTATCTCGGAGATTATGTCGAGCCGATCGACCGGATTGTCGCCCCGCGCGGCACGTATTTTGTCACCGGAAACCATGAAACCTATCTTGGAGTTGCTAATACTTATCACGCCCTTTCAAAGACAAATGTAAAAATTTTAAAAGACGAAGTTGTTGAGGCAGATGGTTTGCAGATTGTCGGAGTGGCTTTTCCCGAGCGGAGCGAAACACTCGATGTTGGAGAAGTGATTAGGAAAATATCCGGCTTTGATGCGGACAGACCGTCAATTCTTCTCTACCATAGTCCGCTTCCGGCCGGAGAAGCGAAGGAAGCCGGGATAGATTTGATGCTTTCCGGCCACACTCACAACGGCCAGGTTTTGCCGTTTAACATTTTGATGAGAATGATTTTTGGCAAACGGGCTTACGGCCTGTACCAAGACGGTGACTTCACTCTTTATACGACAAGTGGCCTGGGAACTTGGGGGCCGACCATGCGAACTTTTTCCCGGCCAGAGATCGTTGTTATAACCCTGGAAAATAGGCTATAATTAAGCGATAACCAACTATAAATTAATAAATAAATCTATGGAACAAGATCCGAAGAAAAAAGAATGTTGTGAGGGGATCTGCCGAGTCAATCTTTTTTTACCGGCGCTGCTTTTGGCCATAGCTCTTTTCGGTGGACTTTATTTTTTGAGCGACCGTCTTTATGCCTCGCGCCAGACCGGAGGGCTGACGGTTACCGGTTCGGCCAAGAAAACGGTGTATGCAGATCTCGCCAAGTGGACGACCAATTTCACCCGCCGGGCGAACCTTGATAATTTAGCGGACATTATCGCCAAGGTGGAAAACGACAAAGCAAAAATCACAAAAATCGTGACTGATCTCGGCATCAAGGCAGAAGGAATCACTTTTCTTCCGGTCCAAACAGACGCGATTTATGAGAATCTTCCCGGCTACGGTTACAGCCAGAACATTGTCGGCTATAATGTCCGGCGGGAAATCCGGGTGGAAAGCGAAGATATTGAAAAAGTTGACCGTCTGGCCAATGAAACCGGGAAATTCATAGATCTTAATCTTGTGCCCGAATACCAGAGGACCGAATACTACTATACAAAACTCTCCGAGCTTCGCCCCGAACTTTTTGCCGCGGCGACTTCCGACGCGAAAACCAGAGCTGAGGCGATTGCCAAAGGATCGGGCGTCATAGTCGGGGAACCAACCTCGGCCAAGACCGGCGTGATTCAGATTCTCCCGCCGAACTCAACCGATGTGGCAGACTATGGGGCCTATGATCTCTCGACCAAGGAAAAAGAAGTTTCCGCCACGGTCTCAATTACCTTCGCTTTAAAAAAATAAAAAGATCAGGACTGGAGAGGGGCGCGCCGCGAGGTGCGCTCTTTTCCGTTTAGTGATAAAATGGAAGGAAGGCAAATTTAATAAAACATGATAAAATAGAGCCAAGAGGAGACAAGCCCCGCGCGAGCGGGGCGAAGGAGAGTCTCCGGGCTCTTTTACAAAAGGCCGCCTACGCTTTAAGCTATGGCGACCAATGGAGGATA
>CAYZNO010000103.1:0-2460 GCA_964479685.1 uncultured Gammaproteobacteria bacterium | reverse complement strand
TGGTGCATTCTTCGCCAGGATCATATTTCATGGTGCATACGCCCAAGTGTCCCCCATTAACTTTCCAGTAGGTCCACGGGTGGACGCCAACCAAGAATGAATCGATTTCTCCACCCTCGCAAAAACAATCCCCGCCCGCACAGTCGTCTGCGCCGCAATCCTTATCTAAATCGCACGGCTCATCAATGGCCTGGCCCCACAGAGCTGCCTCAGATTCATCTCGCGATGGGTCATACCCGCAGAGCTTGTCTGCTCCGTCATAAATAACGACGCGTCCTTCACGGTTCGTAAAACAGTCTCTGCAGCACCTCTCAAGGGAAGAAACATCACCTAAGTCCATTCTACTTAGTTCGCAGATACATGATTCCGCAAACGCTTTTTGAGGATTTAAAAAAAGAGTAGAAAAAAGCAGGACAACAAAGAAAAGGATAGGTTTAATTGGATTTTTCATTTTATAATCCAAAAGCTTTTAATAAGAAATCGACTAAAGTATAACTCGCAAAAATCACAACAAGACCGATCGTTGCCCACATTAAAATATTCTTACCTTTCTGAATTTTTTCTGAACTTCCGCCGGAAGTGAGCCAGGTAAAGCCGCCGTAAACGAACATGCCGAGAGCCAGAGCGCCGACAATTGTCAAAATAGTTTTAACAATATTTCCAATTATCCGCGGCACTGAAGTTTCGCCGGAATCTCCGCTAAGCGGATTTTCCAAACTGATTTTTGGCGGAGGAGCTCCGGTCGGGAGAGTGACGGGAGCGCCGGGAGCCGAAGGCGCGGGCGCCGAGTAGCCGGGGGAACATGAGGGAGTTGCTGTTCCGCAAATCGCCGCACAGTCAGTTGAGGTAGTGCAGGCCATGGCCCTGAAAAGGGCGCCGTCGCAGTAACAGCCTGGGTCAAGAAGGGCGGGAGGAGCGTAGCCTGGGACGCAAGATACGCTAGTAGAAAGCGGGCAGCGGACGCGGCAGTCGCCCTCATCGGTGCATGTCATTTCATTTTGAACGCTATCGCAATAACAGCCAGGGGTTCTTCCGGTCGGGGGCGGACAATCTGACACGCCAGCGCCGCCGGCTATCGATGGATCTCCGGTAAGGGCTGTTCCACCGTGGCTCGCGCATTCGCGGCGGCAGGCATCTTCAGAGAGAGTGGTGTAGGTAGAAGTCCCTATGGTAAACGAATTTGTCCCATCGCAACAGGTGCAGGGCCAGTATGGGGTGAATTCCCTGACACCACCTCCGTCATTGGGGCAACCGCCGCCGCCAGGATTAGTGCAGTAGTTGTTGCAGCGAGCTGAAACAATGGCCATTGTCGCGTCTTCCCATCCATCGTCCGGGCAGCCGGTTGTTGGGTCGGAGTTGTTGCAGCTGCACCTTCCTTCCGCCGCAAAGAGATTGTTATTTGGTAACAAAAATCCTAGCGACAAAAGAGCCAAAAATAAAATCTTTAACAAAACTTTCATAATATTTTTCTATCCGCCTATTTGGTTTATAATAAAATCAACCAAAGTGTAGCTCGCAAAAATAACAACAAGGCCGAGAACCGCCCAAACCAAAGTTGTCTGGGCTTTTTTTATTCGTTCCGGCGAACCGCCGGGAGTCATCCACATCAGGCCGCCGTAGACGAACATCAAGAGAGCAATCGCGCCGATAATTCCCAGAACGGTTTTAATAATCTTACCGATAATTGTGCTCGGCGATTTTCCGCTAATTGGCGAAGTCCATTCAACTGGGCCAGAGAAAGCCATACCGTTAACCACGACAGGCGCGGCAGAGAAGGCAGGTACTTCAGAAGTTACGGCAGAACAAGGGGTGTTTTCCACGAATATAACGTTCACACCCCCGGTCGCAGCTTCGCATTCGTTTTGGCAACGCGCAGAGTCAGAGGCCTTGTCGGTTGGTACTTGATAAATACTTCCGTCTGGTTTGCGGCACTCACAACAGTTTTGCGGCACACAGGGACTGCTGCGGGCCGCCGTCTCCGCTTCAGTTCTTTTTGTGTCACAGAATGATGCGCAATCTCCGGGATCATCGCCCGGGATATCACCTTCCCCGCTATAAGGAACCTCAGAACCAGGGCAGGAGCCGGAAACCGTACCGCTACATTCGCAGTGTACAGCAAAGGCTTCGTAAGAAAGAGGAATCCCAACTAAACTAAAAGTGGTTAGAATTAAGGATATTTGTAAAATTTTTTTCATTTTTTAAATATTATTTTTTATGGCGTAGGAGCAGCGTTGGTGTTGGCATTAGTGTTAGCATTTGTATTGGTTTCCGCACCCGGAGTTTTCCACCAGTCCTGGGTGCCGAAAATTTTTACACTGCCGATTGGCGTGCCGGTTAAGGCGGCAATGGCAAAATTGACAATTATCCAGGCGCCGAGCACCAAGCCAACGCCAATTACCGCGTTAGTAATTATTTTTTTGCCCTTATCAATTAAATCCGATTTTCCTCCGGCCATCAAAA
>CAYZNO010000102.1:0-2590 GCA_964479685.1 uncultured Gammaproteobacteria bacterium | reverse complement strand
CCACCACGCTCTGGGAATTTGTCGTATCTTTCGCGATTGCCACGGTTTTGGTTATTGTTTCTCTGCGCCTGATCAAAGGCAGGTCTTTTTTTAGGGGGCTTTTCGCCCTGATAATATTTTTGGGTTCACAGACGATTTTTGCCATTTTTTTGCCGACGATTTTTTCGGTAGCCCTGGCAATTATGCTTGTTGTCCTGCAATTTAACCTGCCGCGCGTCTGGCTGCATAATCTAGCAATCGTTTTAGGAGTGGCGGGTATCGGCGCCGGTTTTGGTTTGTCGCTGCCGGTCGGGGCGGTTCTCGTTATTCTTTTTTTGATTTCAGTTTACGATTATGTCGCGGTTTACGTGACCTCGCAGATGGTCACGATGTTCCGTGAATTGGTTGGCAGGGGAGTGATCATGGCCTTGATTTTTCCGATGAAACTCCGTGATTGGGCGGCGGATCTTAGGAAAGTCAGCCCGGGCAACGAATTCATGTTTTTGGGAACCGGCGATCTGGTCATGCCGTTAGTGCTCGCTGTTTCGGCGGTCTCTTACGGTCTTGAGAGCGCGGTTTTCACGGTTGTCGGATCTTTTGTCGGGATTGTTGTGCTTCATGTTCTTTTCACGACCCAGTCCAGGAAAACGGCCATGCCGGCTATGCCGCCTTTGGCGTTCTTCTCGGTTCTCGGGTTTTTAATATCTTTATTCATAAAATAATATGAAAATTTTAATGATTGTCGCGCAAAAAGATTTCCGCGACGAAGAATTTTTTGAGCCGAGGGATATTTTTATAAAAAATGGGATTGATGTCGAAGTGGCAAGCCAGGAATTAAGTTTGGCTCGAGGCCGGCTCGGCGGGACAGTGATGCCTGGTTTGACGGTTGACGAAGCTGATCTTGATGATTTTTCAGCGATAGTTTTGGTTGGTGGGCGGGGCGCTGAAGTTTATCTTGATGATGAGAGAATCCATGATTTGGCGCGGGAGTTTTTTAATGCCGGGAAAATTGTCGCGGCAATATGTTTTGCCCCGGCGATTTTGGCCAAGGCCGGTCTTCTTTCTGGAGTAAAAGCGACTTGTACGCCTAATGAGGAAGAAACTCTGGCGGCTGGCGGGGCGGAATACACTGGCGCATTGGTTGAAGTTGATGGGAAAATTATTACTGCCTCGGGACCGGACGCGGCGAAGAGTTTTGGAGAAAAAATAGTAGAATTATTAAAATAATTTATGAAAAAGCCGACGCTTGCCATTGCCAGCATGACTTGCTGCGAGGGGTGCCAGGTAGAAATTTTAAATTTAGGAAAAAGATTACTGGATCTTTTTCAGGTTTTTGAGTTGGGAAACTTCTCCTGGGCCGAAGAAAAAAGGGAACGGCCGAAATACGACGTGGCGCTGGTTGAAGGCACGCCGCTTACCGAAGAGGACCTAAAATATTTGAAAGAGCTCCGGAGGAAATCTAAAATTTTGGTGGCGATCGGGTCTTGCGCTCATCTCGGCGGCGTTCAAGAAATAAAAAATTATACCGAGCGCGGCAAGAGCGAAAAAGTAAAATATGTTTATCCACATTATAAGAGAATTCAAAATCCAGCCGTGGTGCCGCTCTGGAAAGTAGTGAAGGTTGATTATACCGTCCCGTGCTGCCCGATTGATAAAGATGAATTTTATCGCGTCATTTCAGATATTGCTTTTGGCCGAACACCAAAAATTCCTCTGCGGCCGGTTTGCTTCGAGTGTCAGACTCAAGGTTATGAGTGTCTTTTGCAAAAAGGGGAGCCGTGCATGGGACCAATAACACTCGGCGGATGCAAGGCGATTTGTCTTCGGAGTAAAAGATTTTGTTACGGTTGCCGCGGACCGCTCCGCGATGCCGGGCCGCAGATTACAAAGCATTTAAAAAATATAGAAAAATTGGTTGGGAAAAAATATCTCCGCGAAGTTATGGAAACCTACGGCGCGGAAGATGATTTTTTGAGAATGGAAAAATAAATTTTTATTTTAGAGGAGGAATCCCGACGACAGTCGGGTTTTTAGTTTGTCATCCTCGAGCCTGACCCGGGGATCCAGCAATCTGGATTCCCACTTTCGCGGGAATGACATAGAAAAACGGGGTTGACAAAATCTCCAAAATATGGTATATTTAATTGTTAGTAAATAGTTCTTTTAAAGAAGAGTTTTGGCTAATTTAAGGGAAAACCCGCCTCATCGGCGGGCAAGTTACCAGTTTTCTTTTGAGTCATTACTCGTGTCATTCTGAGCGTAGCGAAGAATCTCCGAGATCCTTCGGTCGCTTCCGCTCCCTCAGGATGACAGTTGTGGTAGTGTTTCGAAAGAAGGCTGGGAAACCGGCGTTTCCTCTTTGCCACATCGGCGAAGAGAAAGGCTTTCGCATAAAAGCGGAGGCGATGGAGAACGGAAATGGATACGCTTCGTTCCACGGCTCACCTGCAGCGCGAGATCGGCGACGAACTGTTCGCTGCCCTCGTGAACTCGGACAACACCGAGGCGGTGAAGAGGTTCGCCGAGACGCTCGTCAAGTCCGCCCTCCCCACCGAAATCACGGTGGGCGGCCGCGTCTACGAGATCCTCTCCTTCCTCCGGGAGGGCGAGA
>CAYZNO010000101.1:0-2593 GCA_964479685.1 uncultured Gammaproteobacteria bacterium | reverse complement strand
TACCGTCTTGTCAATATTAGCCCGCTCAAACTCCTCAATCTTCTTTAAAAACTGGTTTATATAACTTATATTTTCCACTGCCCGCAAATCCCCTTTTTCCGCCTTTTTAGTCAAACTCGCCAAATAATTAAAATCTTCCAAAAATTTAAAAACAACTCTCCCTACACCCTGTTCCCTGGCAATTCCCGTATGCCGTTCGATAAAACCGAGCAATTTGCCGATCTTGCGCAAACTTTCACCAGAAACACCGACCACAGCCGCATTTTTCATCGCCTCATATAACGACCAATTCTTTTTCCGGACCGAATAATTTAGGGCGACAATATCGTCGTAGGCCAAATCAACCAACGACATATTCAAAATTCTGTAAAGCGCGGTTGACTCGTGATAATTGTCCAGCGTTTTCAAATAAGCAATGATATCCAAAATCACCGGCTTCCCATAAAGCCCGGCCGAGGCCAGAAAATGGTAAGGAATGCCGTATTGATCCAGCACACTCATAAACATTTCTGCCTGATTGTTGGCCCTGACTAAGATAGCAAAATCTTGCCAGTTTACGCCTTCTCCCTTCGACTCCGCTCCGCTTCGCTCAGGGGATAATTTATTGCCTGAGCTTGTCAAAGGCTTTTTTTTTAATTCTAAAATTTTCTCGGCCACGGTACGCGCTTCCTGGTCGGCCGTCTTGGCGTGGATATGCTCAATGATTCCCTCCCCGCTTCGCTTGGCCTCAAGTTTTTTAACGATTCCCAGTTTTGCCTCAAGCCGGTTGGGATTATTTTGTTTTATAAATTTATAGGCCAGATCAAGAATATTTTGCTTGTTGCGGTAATTGTCGGTAATAATAATTTCCCGGCAATCGGGATAATCGTTTTTAAACTGCAAAATATTGGAAATAGAGGCGCCGCGGAACTTGTAAACAGATTGGTCGTCGTCGCCGACCACAGTTAAATTATTTTTAGGCGTAGCGAGTATTTTAATCAACTCGTACTGCGCCCAATTGGTATCCTGGAACTCATCAACCAGAATATACTTGAACTTTTGCCGGTATTTTTCTAAAATCGCCGGCCGGGTACGAAAAAGTTTTAAAGTATAATTTATCAGGTCGCCAAAATCCAGAGCGTTATTTTCTAAAAGTACCTGCTGATAGATGTAGTATGCCCGCGCCACCTCGAGCAGCCGGTCTTTATCTTCGGCAATCGTACTGTCTTTATTCAATTTTAAATTTTCTGCGTAATCAAGGTAGTTCTCCGGCCATATTTCTTCGTCCTTGGCCCGACTAAAATGTTTGAGGAGCGTATGGATAAATTTTGTCGGATTGCCAAGCGGACGGTAATAATCAAGATCGAATCTTTCCAAATTCTGGCGCACCAAGAGCCACTGCTCGGTTTGATTCAATAATTTAAAATCACCGGGTAGGCCGATTTCGATCGCATGGTCTTTCAAAATCCGCTCACAAAAAGAATGAAAAGTTGAAATCCAAAGATCGACATAGCCGTAAGGCAGAAGCTGGTCCGCCCGCTCTTCCATTTCCCCTGCCGCTTTTTCCGTAAAAGTAAGAGCCAGTACTTCGTCCGGCTTGATTTTCTTTTCCAGAATCAGCCAGGCAATCCGGCGAGTAATCACCGTCGTCTTGCCCGTCCCCGCCCCGGCCACAATCAAAAGCGGCCCCTCTTCATGAGATACCGCCTCCTTCTGCGCTTGGTTTAGGTCTTTCAATAAATTCTTTAAGAAATCATAACATAAAATCGCTAAACAAGCCAAAAATATGAGTGAAGTTTATCGTCCGACGCTGGAAAGAGAAAAATTGAAAAAAGTTACGAGAGAAGAAGTCGAGGCCATGCTGGAACGCGGAGAGGATTTGGAAAATCTTGATTTAAAGGATCTCGACTTAGCTGGCTTAAATTGCGAAGGAAAAAGTTTTCGCGGTTCAGATATCCGGGGTATTTATTTTTACGGATTGGAGGGAAATAAGGAAGGAAATACCGTCGAACGCATTACTATCCTCCGACACGCCGATTTTACCGACACGACAATCGGCGACTTCGGGCCGGAAACGATCTTCGGTCGGGTTGAAGCGGAAGGCGCGGTTTTTGGGTTTTCCGAAAGTTTAATTTCCCGCCGCAACCGCCATACGGAAATGAAAAACGCGGGCATAATTCCGGAGGCGGACGATACCGGGGCTCTTTATAATTTCAATGGCAGCGGAGGAAATTTCGTAAAAACTAAATGGAAAAATGTTGATTTCGGCGGCGAAACAGGCTGTGAAGCATTCTTCGCCGGCGCGGATATGAGCGAGGCGGAAATTGTAGGGTCCGATCTATCCGGCTTGGATTGGTCTACCGTAAAAATATACGGCATAAAAATTAAAGATCCCTTGTCACTCCAAGGTCTTATAATCGCCGAACAGCAAGCCGATACCCTTGCCCAAACAATTGAAATATCCAGCGAAAAAGAGCGGCTAGAATTTGCGGAAGAGATAAAACAAAAAGGACCCCGGGGAGCCCTTGAAGATTATTTTGGCGTGATAATTAATTGAATAAATTTAATGACCCACGGTAAAATAAATATAAAAAATTTGGAAAAAGCTTTCCGC
>CAYZNO010000100.1:627-2598 GCA_964479685.1 uncultured Gammaproteobacteria bacterium | reverse complement strand
ATCAGCCAAAGGACTAAAACTCCCGGAAACAATGAACGGCAGTCTTTATCTTTCCGACCTCCAATCAGCCGAAAAAGAAGAATTAAGAAAAAAATATCCAAAATTCGCGGAGAAAATTATTTAGAATATTTTTATGATTACAAAAGAGTTGAGAAAAAAGTATTTGGAATTCTTCGGAGAGAAAGGCCACGCCGTGCTGCCTTCGGCTCCTCTGATTCCGGAAAACGATCCGACGGTTTTATTTACGACTGCCGGGATGCACCCCCTGGTCCCGTTTTTGCTTGGGGAAAAACATCCGGCAGGTAAACGTTTGGCGAGCGTGCAAAAATGTATCCGGACCGGCGACATTGACGAAGTCGGCGACAATTGGCACGGAACATTTTTTGAAATGTTGGGGAATTGGTCGCTTGGCGATTATTTCAAGGAAGAAGCTATAAAGTGGAGCTGGGAATTTTTAACCGATAAAAAATGGTTGGGGCTTGATCCGAAGAATTTGGCCGTTTCGGTTTTTGCCGGAGATGATGACGCTCCGTTCGATAATGAGGCCTATGATCTTTGGCGGGATTTAGGCGTTTCCAAGGATAGGATCGCCAAATTAGGAAAAGAAGATAACTGGTGGGGACCGGCCGGAAAAACCGGACCGTGCGGGCCGGATACGGAAATGTTTTATTGGGCGGGCGTTGGCCAGGCACCGGAAAAATTCGATCCGCAAAATAAAAATTGGGTGGAGATATGGAATGATGTTTTCATGCAGTACAATAAAACCGCCGATGGGAAATATGAACCGCTGGCTCAGAAAAATATTGATACAGGCATGGGGCTCGAGCGGACAATTGCGGTACTCGGCAATAAAAAAAGTATTTACGAGACCGAAGTTTTGGCACCGCTCGTTTCAAAAATAAAAGAAATGGCCGGGGGAGACAGCGAAGAAAAATCAACGAGAATTCTTGCCGATCATGTCCGGGCGGCAACTTTTGTTCTGGGTGACCCAATCGGAGTCGTTCCGTCAAACATCGGACAGGGCTATATTTTGCGCCGGTTTATCCGCCGGGCAATCCGCCACGCCAAGAAGCTGGGGATAGATGTAAAAAAAGACGTGACTGTGCCGTTGGCCGAAATTGTAATTGATTTATACAAAGAAGAATATCCTGAATTATCGGAGAAAAAAGATAAAATTTTGAACGAATTGCAAAAAGAAGAAGACAAGTTTGATAAAACGCTGGAGAGAGGTTTAAAGGAATTTGAAAAATTGGAAAAGATAACCGGCAAAGACGCTTTTAATCTTTTCACGACTTACGGATTTCCCCTGGAATTGACAATAGAATTGGCTCGCGACAAGGGCATGCAGGTTGATATCGGCGAATTTGAAGAAGAATTCAGGAAGCACCAGGAATTGTCCCGCACCGCTTCGGCCGGACAATTTAAGGGTGGTTTGGCTGATTCATCGGACGAAGTGAAACGTCTGCACACGGCGGCCCATTTAATGCTTGCGGCTCTGCGGAAAGTTTTGGGTACGCACGTGGAACAGCGCGGCAGCAATATCACGGCCGAGCGGTTGCGTTTTGATTTTTCCCATCCGCAAAAAATGACATCGGAAGAAATTAAAAAGGTAGAAGATCTGGTCAATGGGGAAATAAAAAAGAATAGTCCGATTGTTTGCGAGGTTATGACTGTCGATGAGGCAAAGAAAAAAGGCGCGATGGGAATTTTTGGAAATAAATACGGAGAGCAGGTAAAGGTTTATTCGGCCGGCGATTTCAGTAAAGAAATCTGTGGCGGTCCGCACGCCGATAGTACTGGGGAACTGGGGCAATTTAAAATAGTTAAAGAAGAGGCCTCAAGCGCCGGAATAAGGCGGATTAAAGCGGTTTTGGAGCGCTAGCTTCCTTCGTTTGACAGAAAACACCATATTTTGTACAATATTACTTGACACCTTTTAGGAGAGATAATATACTAAGAGCATTAGTTCCG
>CAYZNO010000100.1:0-617 GCA_964479685.1 uncultured Gammaproteobacteria bacterium | reverse complement strand
GTCAATAATAGGTACGAGCGTAAAACAATTGAATTTTTTAGAACTGGGGACTCTCGAAAAGGATTTCCGAGTTCCGCGGTTTTTATTTTAGTTATCAAAGATAACATTAAAAACAGCGTACTACTCTATGGTGCAAGACAAAAGCAAAGAGTTTATTGAAGTAACCGGCCAGGTGGAAGAACTTTTGCCGGCCGCAACTTTCAAAATAAAACTAGAGGACGGCCACGTGATTTTGGGCCATCTTTCCGGGAAAATGAGACTAAATAAAATCAGGCTGCTTCCGGGCGATCGGGTCAAGGTGGAGATGACCCCTTACGACTTGACTAAAGGGAGAGTTGTGTATAGATTTTAAAGAAAATATGAAAGTAAGAGCTTCGGTTAAAAAAATCTGTCCATCGTGTAAGATCGTTAAACGCGGTAAGCGTCTTTTTGTAATCTGTAAAACTCCTAAACATAAACAGAGGCAAGGATAGAAAAATTTATAATTTCTAATAAAAGATATGGTTTTGAGAATCGCGGGGTTGGTTATCCCTCCGAATAAAAGAATAGAAATTGCGTTGACTTATTTATATGGTATTGGCCGTTCGCAGGCGAATAAAATTTTAGCGTCGGCTAAA
>CAYZNO010000099.1:0-2759 GCA_964479685.1 uncultured Gammaproteobacteria bacterium | reverse complement strand
ATTGTTGCAATCAATTTTTTTTTCTTAGATATTCGCTTGCTACGTCAATCATTCCCACCGACGGTTTCTTTCTCAACGCTTTCAAAATTCCATACAAGTCCTCCTTGCCAATGGCGTGCAAAATAAACAAGGCGCTAAAGTAAATAATACCGCCTAGGGGAATTAGAAACCAAAAAGAAATAAAATTATTCAAATAAATAATTACCGCGCTCATCAGCCCGGCCGATAAAATTATTTTTGCAAGCGACCCAAAGACGAAGCTCTTGCCGTAAATCACAATCTTATTAGCGAAAATCATTCCTAAAATATACAAGAAAGCATGGGAAATTAGAGTAGAGATAGCCGCTCCGACAAAACTAAAGCGCGGAATCAGAATAATATTCAAAATGATATTCAGACCCATGCTCGCGCCCATAATTAAAGTATTAGTCATCTGCCGGTCGCAAGCATTTAAGAGCGAACCAACCGGATAATTTAAAAAGATAAAAATAACTGTAAAGACGGCAACCTGGAGCGGTAAAACCGAAGACGAGTAATCTGCCCCATAAAGAGTCAGGACAATCGGCTTTGCTAAGGAAAAAATACCGAAAGAAATAGGCACGGCAATAACTGCCAGATAGAAAATTGCCCGCTCGAAAGTCTGTTTCAGTCGGCTCTTGTCGTGGGCAAAATAAGCACTCATGGCCGGAAACATTGCCGCGGCAAAAGCCATCGGGATAAACTGAAAAGAATAAGTGAGTTTATAAGCCACGCTCCAGAAACCGACTGCCGTATCCCCAACCATTTTGGAAAGCAAAACCGAATCAAGATAAGAATAAATTTTAACGAACAATCCGGCCAAGGCAAAAGGATACGCAATTTTAAAAAGAATAAGTAAAATATTTTTATCCAGGGCAAAATGCGGCCTGACGTCGGTTTTTTCGAAAATTAGAGACAAGGAAAGAATAAAATTAAAAACGCTGCCGGACATCAGGGCAAGCAGTAAAAAATACAACGGCGCGTGTAAAAATAAACTTATTCCGCCAAATATGATTATTAAAATTTCACTCGCAACCACGCCGATGGATTCATAGCGCAGATTTTGACGGCCTCGGAAGACGGCATAAAAAGTCACATTGAAAGAATCCAGAAGCATCACGATTCCCGAAAGATAAACCATCAGTTTCGTGGCGGGCGGATAATCCATGATGTTGATTGTCAGAACTACTGCCAAGTAGGTCAGCAACCCAAAAATTACCTTTACCCCCAAAATATTTCCCAAATATTTTCCGGCGTGTTCCTTGTCTTTGGCCGTTTCGCGGATCAGGACCGACGACAAGCCTAAATCGACAAAAATGGAAAAAATTGTCGTAAAAGAAACGACAAAAAAATACTTGCCCGTTCCCTCAACCCCGGCCAGCCGGGCAATCATAATAAAATACAAAAAAGCCAGGACTTTTTGTCCAACCGTGGCAACGGTTAAATAAATTGTGTTTCTCGCGATGTGACCATGCGCCGAAGGAATAGTCATCGAGTTGATCTTATGTGTTTTAAATCTTCCTCTGTAATTTTAAATTTTCCATCAGGCCCCAATCTTCTTTTCACAATGTCCTGGTACTGTTCTGGCGGTACTAACTTGCCAGCTATTTCCATCGCTCTACTATATGTTTCCATATCCCCTGCCTCCCTAGCCGCCTCCCCATATCCATAAATGTAAAAGGCTACTTCCATTCTTTTACTCTCATTTTGTCCTTTCTCAAAATCTATACTATCCGGAGTAATTTTACCTTCTTTAATCCACGCCTCTAATTGAGGCATCCTTTCTCTTGAAAAATTTTCAATTCTTTCCTGTACTCCGCTTACTACCTCGGCAAGCCCGTCGAGATAAGATTTATTATCAGTGATTCTCGTTTCTTTAACCCACCCCAACCATCTGTTGCTCATGCGATAAAAAAAATCTTCTACTTTTTCCTGATCTAAGCCCTCAATATAATGCGATTTTCCCTCCGTTAACCCGTCAATTCCATACCTTTCCGGCATGTCCAATCTAAAAGGACAATTTTCGAAAATTTCTTTTCGCGCTGATTCTTTTTGTTCATCTTTAAGACCAAAACCATTGTTCAAAATTTCTTAGTGGCTGATAGGTTCGCCGGCAACTAATTTTCCCGTATGCATGTCGTACCCCGCTTTATAGAATTTATCGTCCGTGCCTCTTTCTTGTCTTACGTAAACTGGGATACCCAATTCCCTTGCTACTTTAGAAACCTCTCTTGCCAAAGAATAGCTGTGGATAGGATTTCTCGAATCTGCTCCCCCCTCTTTCCATCCTTGATAAGCACCCTGGTTGTCGGGGACATAAATTCCAGCCACTTGAGGCTTTGCTACTACATATTCAACGAATTTTTTACCCCTTCCCAGTTGTTCTTCTAACTCTTTAAGAGTTTGTCGACCTGTCCTTTCTTCGCCAGATACGCGGGTGCCGCTAACGCCAGCCGCTCGCATTTCTCCTCCTTTCAGAATAACCCCAACATCACAATGATATGAGCCGTCTTCTGGGTGCCCCTCGCGCAACGATCCTGTGCTAATTTGCGGCTCAAGCCCAATGATTATTTTCAATTTAGTTTGCCAGGGAATCTCGGGGTTGACGACACTGTGCGGCCCCTTTTCCCCAGGATCCTTTTGCTGCCAAAAAGAATGTACAAAAAGAGCTTTATGCTCTCTGGAAATATTACTGACGTCGCGGGCTTGCTTCTCTCTCTCAATCTCTTTCAGAGCGGCTT
>CAYZNO010000098.1:0-2907 GCA_964479685.1 uncultured Gammaproteobacteria bacterium | reverse complement strand
TTTGTCAAGAGCGCCAACAAAAAACACGCCACCTTACGTGTCGTGTTTTTGGCGAGAGACAATCCACTACTTTGAATGCAAAATTTGGTTTGCAAGCCCCGCCGTATGCGAGGGCTTCTTGCAGTAGATTGCCTCTCACCTATAAATATAACAACTAAAAATTACGAAATAATTAAAGATCAAACCTTTCCTTCAAAATCGCCCGATAAATGTCCCGCCGGCCGACCATGCCAACCACTTTTCCGCCTTCCACCACCGGCACGCGGTGAATCCCAGTTGCCACCATTAAGGCCCCGATTTTTAAGACCGGGGTTTCCGGATCGGCGGTAATCAGACGGGAAGACATAAAATCTTCCACCTTTTTATGATTGGCAAGTTTGGCTTCGGCCTCCATCTCCTCGAAATCAAGATGCGATTCCGGCGATTCGTAAAAATCCTCATAAGAGGGATATACCGCCCGGAAAAGGTCTTTTTCCGAGACGACCCCGACAATTTTGCCTGTTTCGTCCGTAACCGGGGCGCCGCTGATTTTTTTATCAATCAGAATCTTGGCCACCTCACGGAAAGGCGTATCTTTTGGCACGGTCACAACCTCTTTTTGCATGATTTCTCCGACTTTCATAATAATTTTGGTAAATAATTATTGATTAATTTTACTCCCGAAAGATTAAAAAACGCTGAAAATTGTCTTTCCAGCGTTTTTTGTTTATTTTTAGGCCAAAATTAATCCTTTTTGCCTAGAATCTTGTACATTCCAGTACCGCAAACAGGGCATGTACCCTTCATGGCGCGGCGGGCTACGCCGCCTTTCCCCTTCATTTCCACCTCAGCTGCATCCTTCATTTCTCTTTTAGTTTTGCATTTTACGCAATAGCCTTCTGCCATAGTTTAAAATAGTTAAAAATTAGGCTGTGTATAACTAACTATTTAGAGTATAGCACGATTTTACCGAAATGTAAAGGAAAATCAGGGCTGCCAGATTTTCTTGCCTTCCTGCCAGAGTGAATCGTCGCCCTGCTCCTTCATCCAATACCACCATTCAGTTCCCCAGACATAAGCCCGTGGGAAGCCGGTTCGCCGGGCAAAATCGATTTGTTTGGCCATTTTTTCCGGCGGCATAATTTTTTTCTGGTCGGCCGGACTTGCGAATTCCACTCCCTCGCCAAACCAGGGTTCGGCCTGCAGTTCGGAAATCATGGCTTTATCCAGGGACAGTCCGGCCAGTTTAGCTTTAAGCCGATAAGAAGAGGGCGCCCAGAAATATTGGAAATAGCCGACAAAGCGGTTGTAGACCAGACGATAAACCGAAGTGCCGAAATAGTCGCCAAGATGGGCCGTCCGGCTCCAGGTTGAAAGTTCTCCGCTGTCAGTAATCATAACCGGCCGGGAGTCCAGTGATTTCACAAATTCAATTTCTCTTTTTAGAAAATAAATATCGCTCCGCGGGCAGTTGCCAAAAATATTGAAAAGCGGTTCGTTCTCAACCTGCCACATTTCCAAGGCCGGAGAATTTTTGTATCGCTCCACCACGACTCTGATAAATTCAATTATCCGTTCCTTGATTTCCACGTCAAGCGCGCCGGAAAGCCAACCTGGAGTATAACATTCCGGCCAGCGCGGCTGGCGGTTTCCTAAAACCAAAATGACTTTGACTCCCCTTTTTTCGGCTTCGGCCATCTGCCAGTCGAGCGCGGAAAAATCGTAGTTTCCCTCGCTTGTCTCAATTTTATCCCATTCCGACCCGAGGCGGAGATATTTCGCGCCAAGATCGTCAAGCACCGCCGTATAGACCGCCCGCCAGTCGAGGCCGAGCGACTCGGCATAGGGCTTACTGAAACTTACGCCGAATTCCATCGGTTTTATTTTATTAAAAAAGGGAAGCCAAAGAGCGGCCAGAAATAAAACTACTGCCACGATAATGGCTCCCGAGCAAATTAAAATTTTTTTTAGCCAAGAATTCATGATCAGTACTGAAGCACCGTTTTTACCTTTTTAACTTCGCCCAACCTATGTTTAATTATTTTTTCGATATTGTAAAGCCCGTATTTGCCGCCTTCCATAAATCCCTGCATGGCCGCCTCGGCAAACCAGCCGGATTCAAGCCAATCAAAAAGCCATTCGTCGGTATATTTTGGATCTTCCTGAGGCAGGCCGGAACCGATCGTTGTCAGCCATTTTTGGTTAAAGTCTTCCTGTGAACCGACTGGCGGAGCGATAATAATAGGCAAGCCGAGAGCCGTATAAAAAGAAAGTTCGCTTGGTTTGGTCCACAAAATATCGACTGTCCTGAGCGCGCGGTTGAATTTCCTAAAATAATCTTCCCGTCCGGCGGCAAAAATAGTTTTAATTCTTTTATCCAAATATTTGCCCAAGCCCATTTTCCTAATATTTTTTCTGAAAAAACTGTTTACTTCATTGCGGATGCCGGCCACAAGGATTATTCTAATCTGGCCCGATCTGATTTTTTTCGACAAACTTTTGACGATTTCAATGCCCAAATCACGCTGCGCTCCGGCGCCGCCGACCGCGAACATCAAAGTCAGCGGATGATCCGGTTTTTTCGGGCAGCATTTGTTGGCTCCGAGCTGTTTTACGATCGTCGACTTGTACGAAGGAATGTATTTTTTGGCCGGATCCAAATTTAAAAGGCGGTAGCCGAGATCGCGCCTCAATATTTCCAAAAATCTTCCGCCCGTCAATTCCGGCGGCAAAGGAAAACCGGTCAGGAAAATATTTTCCGTTTTAACGCCGTAAAGTTTCAGTCTTTCGACGACCCGATAATTCGAGGCGAAATATTTTATCCGGCTGTTGGCCGGATCGGGCGGCACCCATGTCCGGGAAATATCGGCGTCACAGACAACGCAGTAAATTTCTCCGCTGTAATCCCAGATTTCTGCCATCATAGCC
>CAYZNO010000097.1:0-3008 GCA_964479685.1 uncultured Gammaproteobacteria bacterium | reverse complement strand
GGCGGGCGGCCATTCCGGCCCCCTCTACCTGGATTGCGTTAATTTCCGAGGTTAGGGTATAAAGTTCATGTTGCTTTTGCTGCAAGGCGCGCTGCAGTTCAAAAAGACCGCGCCGCTCAGCTTCCTGTTCTCGGTTGAAGTTTTCCAGTTTAACCTGAACTTCGGTAAGCGCCCGGTTTATTTTTTCTATCTCCACGGCAATCTTTTTCAACTCGTCTTCAAGAGCCGGATCAATTTTTGCCGCTTCATCTTTTGCCGGGCGGCGTTTCAATTTATCCAAAAATTCCTGAAATTTTTGGCGCAAGTTCTCTGCCTCTTTTTGCAATGTTGCGAGTTCGCCGATGTCTTTTGTCTTTACAAGTTTTTCCACGAAGGCATCGTACTTCGCGTAAAAATTTTCAATCGCCTCCTCGACTTCTCCGGCCGGCATGGCCATCGGGCGGGTTAGATCCACGTGCTGACTTAAGGCGATTTTATTTTTCACCATCATGTCGCGCTCGCGCAGCCGGTTTTTTTCTTCAAATAATTTTTCGTATTCTTCCTGAATTTTTCTAAAAATTCCGGAAGAAGGGTGGTCTTTCTCCATGACCCGGAGCTTTCCTTCGGCCTCGGCGACTGCTCCTTCCAATATTTTTTTCTTGGCAAGCATTGGGCTCATCCGGTCGTCTTCTTTTTTCATTTTGCCGGTAACCTCCTGCCAGAGATGGCTGTAATATTTTTTCTGGAGATCCTTGAGTTCGCCCTCAATCTTGCTCCGCTCGGCGAGTCGTTTCATCTGCCGCGTTAATGACCTGACCCGCGGCTCGATTTCGGCGAAAAGAGTTTCCGCCTGGCGAAGATTTTCTTCGCTCGCCCTTAGTTTGTTCAGCGCCTGCTCGCGTTTGATCTGATATTGCTCGACGCCGGTGGCCTCGTCAAAAAATTCTTTCCGCTCGACCGGAGTGGCTAAAAGTATCGCGTCCACTTGGCCTTGGCCGATAATGCTGTAATTTTTCTGGCCGAAATTGGACTGGGCCAAAAGCATCAGGACGTCGGAAAGCCGGACTTTGTTTTTATTGATTAAATATTCCCCTTCGCCGTCCCTGTACACGCGGCGGGTGATCACAACTTCGCGGTAATCAATCGGCGCCTGCCCGTCTTCGTTGTTTAAATAGAGCGAAACCTCGGCAAAACCCATCCGCGGCTTTTTGGGCGAACCGGAAAAAATTACGTCTTCCGATTTTTTCCCGCGGAGCAGTTTTAAACTCTGCTCTCCAAGCACCCAGCGGATGGCGTCGGCCACATTTGACTTGCCGCTGCCATTGGGGCCAACTACCGCCGTGATGCTTTTTTTATCCCCACCCTTGGCGGTAAATTCCAAAACGGTCTTGTTAGCAAAAGACTTAAATCCTTGAATTTCTAGTTTCTGTAGATACATACCCCGTAGTAGAACTTTGACTTATTAAATATCCGAGCCAGTTACTCGGTTTATGCTACGCAGCAAACTTCAATGCTGTTTAGTATTTCGCACTGCGCAAAGAGGCACCGTCGAAGTTTCACTACGGGGCATATTGATATATTCTACAATTTACGCCTGTCTTTGACAAGATTTCGTGATAGTATTAAGATAGGCTATCCGTTAAATTCCTAAATCCTAATGCCTAATTCCTAAAAACCGGAAACGCCCTCAAAAATATGAGTCTGCGAACAGAACAATTGGACGAATACATTGCCCGTGAAATCGGCGAGTTTTTCAGCCGAGAAGTTGAATTCCCGCTTGAATGCCTGGTTACCGTCACCCGGGCCAAAGTTACGCCTGATTTAAAGTACGCCCAGGTTTGGCTTTCGATTCTGCCGGAAAAATTCACTGGCCAGGTCTTAAAAATCGCCGAACGGTCGCTCCGCGAATTCCACAAAAAATTATTCAAAAAAATGTCCACCAAATTTGTCCCGAAAATAACTTTTAAAATCGACACCGGCGAGGCCAGGGCCGCGGTGGTGGAAGAACTGATCAGTCAAGTTAAAAATGAATCAACTGATAATAAATAAAATTAAACAAACCTTACTTGAAGCCGAGAAAATTCTCGTCCTTACCCACCAAAAACCGGACGGCGACGCCCTTGGTTCAGTTTTGTCGTTCGGAAAATTCCTTGACACGCTCGGCAAAAAAAATACGATTTTTTCCCTCGGCCCGATTACTCCGACCGCCGACTTTCTGCCCGGCCGACAAAAAGTCGAAAGTGACCAGACAAAACTTACCTTGTCCACTTTTGATTTGATCGTTATTCTGGACTGCGGCGATTTTAAACAGACAGGAATTGAAAACGAACTCCGCGCCCTGCCGAAAAATTTCCCGATTATCAACATTGACCATCATCAGACCAATGAGAACTTCGGCGCTATCAACTTAGTAAACCCCGAATCCTCCTCGACTGTGGAAATTATTTTTCATCTGCTCCGGGAATTCGCTTTTCCGATTGATAATGACACGGCAACTCTGCTTTTGACCGGGCTTATCACCGATACGGCCAATTTCAGCAACCCAGCCACCACTTTTGCTTCGCTTGAGGTTGCCGGCGAACTCTTGTCCAGAGGGGCGCGCCTCGGAGAAATTTCTACCAATGTCCTGAAAAACAAATCGCTTTCCGTCCTAAAATTCTGGGGCGCCATTCTTTCCCGCCTGACCGAAAATAAGGAATTGGGCGTTGTCACAACCGTTATCACGAAAGAAGATCTGGAACTCGCCAATCTCGGCGAAGAAGCGCTTGAAGGCGTAACCAATTTTTTGAATAACCTGAAGGGCGCCAAAATGGTCTTGGTTTTAAAGACCCTTGAAGACGGAAAAATCAAAGGCAGTTTCCGGACCACGACTCCTGGCATTGATGTTTCGCGCCTGGCCAAAATGTTCGGCGGCGGGGGACATGCCAAAGCGGCCGGTTTCACAATTCCCGGAAAATTAGTTAAAATAGGGGAAGAGTGGAGGGTTGAATAAAAATTTCTAAATCTTAATTCCTAATATCTAAATATAT
>CAYZNO010000096.1:0-3082 GCA_964479685.1 uncultured Gammaproteobacteria bacterium | reverse complement strand
CTCGGCGCGACAGATCATCTCCAATCGGCATGGCCGGATCAGACTGAACCGAAAAATCACGATAGCCACCGCCTGTTCCCAGCGAGTGCTCTGTTCTAGGCAAAGCTATGTCTATGACCTCTTCCATAAAATGGCCCCTGGCCATAAACTTAAAAACTCCGAAATTTTTCCCGACCAAAACCACGCTACCCCGCGCCTTTAAAAATTTTTCTAAATTTTCAATCGCCACTTCGCGGACGACAAAATCAAAATCTTTCTGCTCACTTTCGCCAAGCAGCGCGTCGCGCACCGCCCCGCCGACAAGGTAAATCTCGCCATTAGGGAATTTTTTCAGCAATTCTTTAACAAATTTCAAACTCGGCTCGCACATTAATTTAACATGGAGCTTTTTCAATCTCATCTCGTAAATTTTCTTTATTTTTTTAGCCATAGTCACTCTCCTTTTATAACCGCGAGTGGCACTAATCGCGCGACTTTTTTGGCGAGACCTGCTCGGTCGACAACTTCAACGACCTCATCAATGTCTTTGTAAGCCAAAGGCGCTTCTTCGGTTAAGCCGGTAAATGATCCGCAACGGACGACAATACCTTGCTCTTCCAATTCTTTTTTTAATTGCTGGCCGCCAACCCGCCGCCTCGATTCAGCCCGCGACATTCTCCGTCCGGCACCGTGACAAGTTGAACCAAACGATTCGGCCATGGCTATCTCGGTCCCGACTAAAACGTATGAAGCCGTGCCCATGCTCCCAGGAATTAAAACTGGCTGGCCGGTCTCGCGGTAAATTTTCGGCAGTTCCTCTCGGCCCGGCCCGAACGCCCGCGTCGCGCCTTTGCGGTGCAGGCAGACTTTCATTTTCCTGCCGTCAATTTCGTGCTCTTCAAACTTGGCAATATTATGGGCCACATCGTAAACTAAATCCAAACTGTATTTCCCGCTCAATTTACGGCTCAAAACTTTTTCCCAGGCGTGGCGTACCAGATAGGTAATCATCTGACGGTTGGCCCAGGCAAAATTGGCTGCTGCAGCCATGGCTTTAAAATACTGTTGCCCTTCTTTTGAGTCAAGAGGCGCCGAGGCCAATTCCCGGTCCGGTAATTTTATTCCCCATTCCGGCAATTTAGTATCCATTATCCGCACATAATCAGTACAAACCTGGTGGCCGAGCCCCCGCGAACCGGTATGAATCATCACCGTGATTTGATTTTCGCGAAGGCCGAAAATTCTGGCCTTCTCGGGAAGAAATATTTTCTCAACCCGCTGGATTTCCAAAAAATGATTCCCCGAACCGAGCGTCCCCAGCTGATCGCGTCCGCGGTCCTTGGCATGGTCCGACACGGCTCCGGCATCGGCCCCGGCAAGACATCCTCCCTCTTCGATTTTA
The DNA here is from genome assembly GCA_964479685.1 of uncultured Gammaproteobacteria bacterium. Lineage (GTDB taxonomy): Bacteria > Patescibacteriota > Patescibacteriia > XYB2-FULL-38-15 > XYB2-FULL-38-15 > JBGSRW01. The sequence continues at coordinate 1,701 of CAYZNO010000096.1, read as the reverse complement.
TCCAAATCATCTTTGACGCCATGGCCTTCCGTTACCAATCTTTTAGCGCCGCCTTCCAAAATCGCATCCAGATCTTTTCTTTCCAAAATAATTCTGCCGCCCCGCCCGACACCGGAGGGCACATCGCGGGAAATCTGATTGGCCAAATCGGCAAGATGTTCCGATAACTCGCTATGTAAAAAACTGCTCGTCAAAAGCCGCACGCCGCAATTTATGTCATAACCGACTCCGCCCGGAGAAATCACTCCGCGCGTGATATCCATGGCCGCCACTCCGCCGATAGGAAAACCGTAACCCTCGTGGATATCGGGCATGGCTAAACCGTATTTAATGATACCTGGCAAAGTCGTCACGTTAATCAGCTGTTCGAGCGACCTGTCCCCAAAAATCTGTTCCAGCATTTTTTCGCTGGCGTAAACTCTGGCCGGTACCCGCATGTCTGGTCTATAACTCGCCGGTATTTCCCAGAGTTGGTTATTTATCTTTCTAAAAATCTTTTTGTCAATCATGTTTTTGAATCATGAATCAAGAATCAAGAATTATGGCTAATATAAACTCCCAAACTCTTAATTCCTAATTCATAATTCTTAATTCTTCATCGTTATCGCACGAAACATTAGATATCGAATAGTATTGTTGCTTGCCACATGCCGTGAATCTTCTTTATCTCCGCTCCGTGATAAGTCACGGCCTTAATTTCCAATCCCATTTTTTCAATCGGCTGGCCAAAAATTTCTGCCTCAAGTTCGGTCCCAGTCAATTTTTTAAATTCTACTTCAAAATACGCTTCATTATTTATATCGCTTAAACTTAACACTTCACTCAAAAAATCTACCAGTAAACTTATCTCGTCGGCCACTTTTATTTTAATTTTTCTTGCCACCTCAATCCTTGATTTTTCATCTTTAATCTGCGGCTTTGCCGATTCAAACATTCCGACCATTATATTCAAAAATAACTCCTCTTTTGTTTTGCCAAAAGCACGGATTTTCAAGTCGGTAGGATGCTCTAAAATTTTGTATTTTTTCATAAATAATTAACTGCCTTTTCTTTATTTTATCATACTTTCCGGCTAAACTACATTATTCCGGACAAAATTAAAATGGGCGCAGATGGACTCGAACCATCGACCCCGGCTTTATAAGAGCCGTGCTCTAACCAGCTGAGCTATGCGCCCACAATTTGCTTTTTAAGCATAGCGAAAAAAGATATTTTTTTCAAGCACTTATGCTTATTTTGTAATTGACTTTTTTATACATTTATTATAATCTTCCAACGGAGCTGAACAATCAGCTAGAGGAGGAAAAAATGGCAGGAAGACAGCCTGATCTGAGAGAGGTGTATGAATGTCCGGTTTGGTTCCATCATCACGGCATCAAGATGCGCCCGAGGACGCTGATCGCCGAAAGAAAAACGCTCGTCCTCGAGGGCAGTGCCACTACGCTCGGCATCAGACCTGACGATTTCGCGCCAGATCAGTGGTTCGTCACTTGGGAAGTGCGCCACGCTCTGTACGAGAAGGCCGAGGGTCAGATTACCATGTCGACCGAAACCCTCCGCCGGGCTTTCGGCCTCGCGGACGGTACCGCCGAATCCGGCCAGTGGCTCATCGATCGCTACAGCGGCGAATCAGCCGAACAGCACCGCTACATCCGCTGGAAGGAGTTTTTGAATATCCCCTGCCCAGGTACTGGCCACGAC
>CAYZNO010000095.1:0-3094 GCA_964479685.1 uncultured Gammaproteobacteria bacterium | reverse complement strand
AAAATCGATGAAAAAAATTTTTTTGTTCTGGCTAATAATAATATTATCATTTTGGAAATCACCATGCGTGACGCAGTAATTTTTTTTGTCAAAAATAACTTTTTTGTATTTTGCGCCAATGGCAGAAACAACCTCGATAATTTTTCCGGCGTGCCGCGCTCCGGCCGGGTAATATTTTTTTATCAAAGACAGCCAATTAGTCATTTCCTTTTTTATTTCCTCCTGGTGGTTGCCTTTTGCGTAGGCGGGTCTTTTCTTGATAGCATGTATTTTTTTCAGGGTAGCCATTACCGCGGGGATATATTGTAAAAATTGGCCAAAACGCCAACTCTTTCCAAGGAGGTATTCCTTGAAATTTTCACCGGCTATTTCTTCATAGAAATAGGCCTGTAGGCGATTATTGAATTCAAGGGGCGATGGGACGAAATTTTTAAGATTTTTACGGCAGAGAAAGGCGGTGGCTAGATAATCTCTTTGTACCCGACCGATGCGGGGCGGCCATTTTATTTTCTTTCGTCGTTCTGCCTTGACTATTATATTTTTTTTCTTGATTTTGCCCAGATTATCTTCGAAAATGACGCGGTATCTCAGGGTGAAGCGAAGGTATCCCAAAAATATTTTTATCACCTCTATTTTAAGATCGATGATTTTGTTAGCGTCCGGCCAATATTTTTTTAATCTCCTAGAAATAAATTTTTTCGCCCATTTTTGATCGAAGAGTATTTTATTAGGTTGTCGCATAGATATTTATGGATAATCGGCCGTGCTATCCCGGTTGGCCGTAGATGATTTTTTGTATTTTTTAATAAATTTCGATCATAATCTATTTGGTTCTAGTCGGTAAAAAGTGTTTTTTCGCAAAGCCAGGAAAACGTTTTCTCTCAGCAAAAGCTTTAACTGTCGGCATGCGGCAAAGAGTATTCAACTCATCGACCACATGGATAACGTCGAAGACATCAGCCCCGCTTTTCAATTTATAAATTGCGTCACGCCACTTGATGGCTTTTTCGTATTCTTGTCTTTTGGCGGCTCGTTGCATTTCTTTTGTAAATTCCAGAATCATGACGTTAAACCATTCAGGCGAAGCCCTGTCCTTAAAAGGAACTTTTTTCCAAACTTTTCCGCCGCTGGCCAATTTTCGCACATAGCCGGTTCTTTGCCATTCAAAAGTTTTAAAAATAATTTTTTCGTATAAATCTTGGGAATAATTTCTAGTTTTTTGCGGCAAATTTTTAATTGAGTTTACGACGTCAAGCAATTTCCAGGCTCCGGATTCAACCATTTCAAGTGACCACCAGGGTTTTGCCGAGGCCCACCAGTATTGGCAAGAGTGAAGAGCTTGGTCAAGTTTTTTCCTCGCTATCGCGTAATCGGGCTTTTTCTTATCCATTTCCCGGACCAGTTGCAACACCGAATTGGTAAATTTCCACTGCCAATTATGGATTGGATTACCCGGATGAGCCCATTGAATATAAGGGGTATTATTTTTAATATCTTGCTCCGAAGAAGACCAAGTTGAAGAAATTGGTTTGATCGCTTCGGCTTCCGGGAAATATTTTTCAATTTCCGAAATTGTTATTTTTTCAAAAAGACGAGACTGGCAAATATCAAAAAATAAACTTTCAAGGCCGGGCCTATGGTGCCCTAAGGTTTCTCCGTCCATAGCCGTTAGGAGATAACGATTTTGGTGGAGTTCTTTCTCTAAGACCTCTAATAAAGATTTTTTAGATCTGATAACGGCTCCGATGATCAGATTGCTTGTTTTTTGTTCCCTAAAAAATATTTTTAAGTTTTTTGTTCCCTTAATTGTATAAATTTTTTTAAAACTAACCTGGCCAACTTTACCGTTATAAGCAATTTCATCTACAATAAGCCATTTGTATCCCAGGGCAGCGACTACTTCCGCAATTTTTGGATGGTAAGCCATTTCTGGCGGGAAGAAGCCAACCGGTTTGTAAATTTTCCCAAAATATTTTTTATTTGTTTCGTTATTTAGCTTGATTTGCCGTTCGATTTCAGATTTCGGGATCATCGGTAAAAAAGCGTGGTATTTGGCACTTTCGGTGAATTCAATTTGGCCTCTCTCGGCTAACGTCCGGAGGTCATGAATAATATCTTTATAACCCAATTTGTACAGTAGTTCAGTTAGGCCGGCATTAATATTCAAAGTAATTTTCGCTCTTTCATTTTCCTTTAATCCCTGAATTATTTTTCGATAACTTTCATTGGCAATCCGATCCAAGATATCCGGCATTTGGTTCGGCGGCTGGTAAATATGTAAGAAATTGGCCCAATACATATTGATATAATTCCTAAATTTTAATTTATAATGTTTAAATTATTTAATAACTTTCCCGGCAAAGTAACGTTCGTAGGGTTCTCCTTTTAAATATGCTTCTTTGATTTTTTTCGCCTGGCCGGTTTCCTGCCAAATTCTCGCAGTGGCTGAAATCTGTTGATATAGACTTTTAGTTTTTCGCAAGTGGGAGGGAGAAACATTCTTTAGCGAATTTACTGCGTCCAGAAGCATGCCGGCCCCATTTTCGATAATTTCCACCGACCACCAGGGATTAGCCGATGCCCACCAATACTGGTCGGAGTGAAGTGCCTGGTCGAGTTTTGCCCTCGCTGTTTTGTAGCCGGAATTTTTTGCGCCAGCCGCTATAATTTCGATCGCCAGGTTTGTCAATTGCCATTGCTTTTTGTGTATTTCATTTTTTGGATTTTTCCAAAGCGGATAAGGCATTTTTCGCCTTAGTTCTTCTTCGCGGGATGACCAACTCGAAGGGAGTGGTTTGATTTCTTTTTTTTCCTGATAGATTTTTAGCAAATCGGAAAAATTAACTGGCATGAATTTTTTCGTGTCGAGAAGTTTGGCATAAAGCGAGTCCATATCTTTTTGGTGATGGCCAAGATTTTCTCCGTCCAGTGCCGTTAAAAGATAATCTTTGGAGCGTCCGTCGTCCGCGAGAATCCGGAAAAAATCAGCCGGCGTTTTCGCTTCGGCCGTGAAAAATAAATTAGAGATTCTGGTGTTGCGGAAAAAAACCGGCAGGCCGACGTTTTTTATAATATACTGATTATCAAATTTCAT
>CAYZNO010000094.1:0-3219 GCA_964479685.1 uncultured Gammaproteobacteria bacterium | reverse complement strand
GCCGATGACCTTAACGCTTTGCGGAAAAAAATAAGACACGTTGTCAATATTGAAAATCCGGCGCTGATTGTTGATTTTTCAGGACATAATCCCAGTGCCGCGGTCAACGAATTTATTATTTCGGAAAACAATCTCTATGCTTTCGACAGTCTCGCTTCAGCCGTTTATAAAATGAACCTGGAAACGAACAATATCGTCAACAAGAACGCGCCCGGCCTGTCTCTTCGTTTGGGCTTTTTGGAAGACGAAAACTCGGCTATATTTTATCAGCCGGAAAGAAAATTCTTCAAATTCGATTTAGTTAATGATATCTTGAGGGAACTCGAAGTTACTCTTAACGAGAACGAATCAAAAATTGACGACCTCGCCCTCTATAATCAAAAACTTTACATTTTGGATTCCGGCAATAATCAAATCTTTAAGCATATCGCCACCGAAGCGGGATACACGAGAGGCGCCCCGTGGATCAAAGATGGCACCGATATAAAAAATGCCGCGAGTTTAGCGATTGACGGTTCAATATATGTGCTCGGCTCTAACGGCGAAATTACCAAATTGAGCAACGGCAAAAAAGATTCTTTTTCGGCTTCCGTTGATCCGGCCCTTTCTTCGCCGTCCGAAATCTGGACCTCGGCAGACTCCCCTTTTCTTTATATACTTGAACCCAGCGAAAAAAGACTCGTGGTTCTCGATAAGGAAGGAAAACTCAAAACCCAGTATATTTCTGAAAAATTCACAGACCTCCGCGGCTTCGCTGTTCTTGAAAAAGAAAAAAAGATTTATCTGCTTTCCGGCAACCAAATGTACGGTATTGACGCGGAACACCTCAAATAAATAAAAACAAATATAATAAAAACTTGCCCAATGTACCCGGGCAAGTTTTTAATTCTCTAATCTATTTTAAGGTGACTTTGGCGCCTGAAGCCTCAAGTTTCTTTTTCATGTCTTCGGCCTCGGCTTTGCCAACGCCCTCTTTTACAACTTTCGGAGCGCCGTCAACCAGATCTTTCGCGTCTTTAAGACCCATCTGGGTCAACTCGCGGACCACTTTAATCACGCCGATTTTATTGGCGCCGGAATCGGTCAATTCCACGTTGAAGGTTGTCTGCTCTTCGGCCGGAGCGGCTCCCGCTGCCGGAGCGCCTGCCGCGGCCATGGCCATAACCGGAGCGGCGGCTGAAACGCCGAATTTCTCTTCGAGAACCTTTACCAGTTCGGCTAAATCCAGAACTGATAATTTTTCGATTTGTTCCACGAGCGCCTTGAATTTTTCAGGCACCTGGACTTCTTTTTTATCCGCCGTAGCTTCAGCGGAGGTAGATTTTTCGTCTGCCATATTGTTTGAATTACGAATTAGGAATTATGAATTATGAACTTATAAAATTAAGCCGCCGTTTTTTCCGACATCGCTTTTAAAACCTGGACCAGACCGCGCAAATTACCGGCCAAGACATTAACGAACCCGGAAACCGGGGAATTGATGCTGCCAACAAGTTTCGCCAGAAGTTCCTGCCTGCCGGGAATATTGGCCAGGGCGATGACCTGGGCCGAATCAATATATTTATTTTCCACGATTCCGCCGAGAATTTTCAGGGCTTCGTTTTGCGCCTTAAACTGGTTCAAGATTTTCGCCGGAGCTACTTCGTCGTCATAACCAAAAGCCACGGCAATATTGCCTTCCAGTTTCTTCGGGTCAATCCCCTCAAGTTTGTTTTTGCCCAAAGCGAGTTTAAGAAGGGTCTTTTTGGCTACCTCGTAATCTATTTTTTCTTTTCGCAGGATGTTCCGGAGTTTGGTGGCGTCTTTCACCTTTAAACCTTTGAAACTGACAAAAACCGCCGCCTTTATCTTGGAAAATTTTTCTTCCAAATCTCCCAGGGTTTTTTCTTTTTGTGCTCTTGTTTTAGCCATATTGATTTAGAACTTAGAAGTTAGTGAGAATAAAAAAATGCCTGTTTACCACAGACAATAAATTCTAGATTCCGCTTTCCAACTTCAATCTTCTAGGATTTACCTCGGCAGGAAATTAAGCTGTGTTTTTCACACAAACACCTGCTGTCTCTGGTATTTAATTTAAAATACAACAGAGGCAAAAAATTGTCAAGGAGATTATCCACAATAAAAAAACGGCCGCTCAATCAACTCAATCAGCAATGCATCACTTACCTCTGACATCTCTTTCCTCCTTTGGCCGAATCCATCCACCCGCCATTCCGACCCTGAGTAAAGGAGATCAGACGAACTCGCCAAAACTGTTGCCGAAACCAATTCCGGCTAACGATATGTTAGCACGTATTTTTACAAAAAAGTCAGGGGTGAACTCCCTCGACCTAAATTACTAGTTCCACTTCCAAAAAAGAATTCGAGTCAACGCCGCACGTGACGGCTACCCCGTTCTTAAATTTTTTTGCTGTATTTATCTCTCTTTGCCCGTTCGGCGGCCATAACTTTGAAGGGCGACGGCGTGCGGTATCTTGTCCTTCCCTTTCCGCATCTGGCGCAGGAATATTTTTTCATTTTATTTATATTTTTAAGGATTTATCATTTCATTCTCTTTTCCTTCAATTGAAATCATGACGCCGCCGACTCTCGGAAATTGTTTCAGCGATTCGCGGAGCGCCGCCTTGATCAAACCTAAACGGCACGGATCCGCGCCGTAAGCCAAAAACTCTTTGGAGAAAACAACATAAGCCGCGCCGGCCAAAATTTTGACGCTTTTTATTTTTATTTCTTCTCCTTCGTATGGCGCCGCGCCGGTTTCGGTTTTAATCTTATCACGGTAAGCGATTATTTCTTCTTTGGTTGGCAGACCGGAAAAATATCCCTGGGCAACTTCGCCAGGCGTTGGTCCGGCCAAAAACTCTTCTATCGCCCGCCGACGGACAATCAGGTCGTTTGGGACAACTCTTTCTACCGGAAAAATGGAAGTGCAATCATTCGGGCTCAAAGCCATATTTTTATTGCCAAAATAAACCTTTATCGTCATTTCCGGCTCAACCGGCTCTGTTGCCTGGCTTTTGGCTTTTGCCAAATCCTTTGCCACCTGGCGCGAAGTTTCAATATAATTCCAAACCATAAATCCTGAACCGCAAAACAAAAGAATGCCGATAATCAATAGAATAATCTTCTTAAGCATATTAAAATTTGACTTGACTTAATTTAACCTTAATGTTATTTTAATCTTAAACCAAGCGACAAGCAATGTTTTAGAGGAATAAC
>CAYZNO010000093.1:0-3312 GCA_964479685.1 uncultured Gammaproteobacteria bacterium | reverse complement strand
ATAAAACAGTTAACAGTTGACAATTAACATTTAACTTTAAAAATTTTACAAACTTTATAAACTATAAAACTAATATGAACAAAGGAATTATCAAACAAATCATCGGTCCGGTTGTGGACTTGGAATTTAGTCAAAAAATTCCCCAGATTTATAACGCAGTAGAAGTAAAAAAGAAAGATGGAGAAAAACTTGTTCTCGAAGTCCAGCAGCATTTGGGCGGCGGGATGGTGCGCGCTGTGGCTATGGGCGCGACAGACGGCCTGGAGCGGCAAATGGAAGCGATTGATACGGAGGCGCCGATTTCCGTACCGGTTGGGAAAGAAACGCTCGGCAGGGTATTTAATCTTTTGGGTGAATCAATTGACGGACTTGAGGAATTTAAATCAAAAAAACGATATCCAATTCATCGTCCAACGCCGCGCTTTACCGATCAATCAACTAAAAATGAAATTTTGGAAACCGGAATAAAAGTTATTGATCTGATTTGTCCGATTCTGAAAGGCGGTAAGGTCGGATTATTCGGAGGAGCCGGGGTGGGGAAGACCGTGGTTATTCAGGAATTAATCAACAATATTGCCAAAGCGCATGGCGGCGTTTCCGTTTTTGCCGGAGTCGGCGAGCGGACTCGCGAAGGAAACGATCTTTATCACGAAATGAAAGAATCCGGCGTTTTGGATAAACTCGCCATGGTGTTCGGGCAGATGAATGAACCGCCGGGAGCTCGCGCGCGTGTAGCACTGTCGGCGCTTTCCATGGCAGAATATTTTAGGGACGAAGAAAAACAAGACGTGTTGCTTTTTATCGATAATATTTTCCGTTTCACGCAAGCCGGCTCGGAAGTATCCGCTCTTTTGGGCCGCATTCCTTCAGCCGTGGGTTATCAGCCGACCTTAGCGACGGAAATGGGTGAACTTCAAGAAAGAATCACTTCTACGAATCTTGGTTCGGTAACTTCTGTGCAAGCTGTTTATGTTCCGGCCGATGACTTAACTGATCCGGCCCCGGCCACAACCTTCGGACATCTTGATTCAACGGTGGTGCTTAATCGCGCCTTGACCGAGCTTGGCATCTATCCGGCCGTGGACCCGCTTGATTCCACTTCAACTATTTTGGATCCAAAAATTGTCGGTGAAGAACATTATAATGTTGCCCGTCAGGTGCAAAAAGTTCTCCAACGCTACAAGGACTTGCAAGATATTATTGCCATCTTAGGCATGGAAGAATTATCCGAAGAAGATAAACAAACCGTCTCGCGCGCCAGAAAAATTCAGAAATTTTTATCTCAGCCATTCTCTGTTGCTGAAACATTTACTGGTACGCCGGGTAAATATGTTCCACTCCAAGATACCATTAGAAGTTTTAAAGAAATTTTGGAAGGTAAACACGACGACAAACCAGAACAATCTTTCTATATGAAAGGCGGAATCGGGGAAGTGACAGCATAATCATTTAAAAAACTACCATGGCTGTGAAATTAAAATTTGAAATTATCACTCCCGAGCGAGTTGTTCTAAAAGACAAAGTTGATCAAATAACTATTCCTACGGCGGAAGGGGAAATTACGGTTTTGCCAAATCATATTCCCTTGATTGCTGTACTTCGTCCCGGAGAAATTGTCGCCAAAAAAGGTAAGGAAGAAATTGCCATGTCTTGCTCCGGCGGATTTATTGAAGTGACCGGAGATAAAGTTTTGATTTTAGCCGATACTGCGGAAAAGGCGGAAGAACTCGTGGAAGCAGAAATTGAAAAAGCTAAAGAGCGTGCGCAAAAAATTCTTGAAGAAAAGCATATTGACGCGGGAAAATACGCTGATGCCACGGCCAGTCTTGAGCGTGAATTAGCAAGATTGAAAGTCGCTCGGAAAAGAAGCCGGGTTCGCAGTGCGCCGAGTATCCGAGTCGAAGAATAATATTAAAAAATAAATCTTCCAGCGCCTCACAATTTATTTTCTTAATTAATTTTTTTAGAAAATAAACTGGGAGGGGCTAGGAGGAAAAAGAATATGCAGCAATACCCGTTCAAAAACTTCCATCATGTTCCTGTGGCAGCCATCTACTGTCTCGATCCGCGGTTCCGGAAGCAACATGAACAATTCGTCAGCCAAGAACTTGGCTTTGACGAATTTGATCAATACGTCTTCCCCGGCGGTCCGAAAGCGCTGGCTAACGAAGCGACAAGGGGCGTCTTCCTTGACGCGATTGAGAGGGTGTCGGTCGGGCTCCATCACGTCAAAGAACTCGTGCTCATCGCCCATCGCGACTGCGGCGCCTACGGCGGATCCGGATTTTTTGATAGCAAGGGAGGCGCGCCGGCAGAAAAGGCGGCGCAGGTCGAAGATCTAAAGATCGCCCGCGGCGTCTTGCTCGAACGGTTTCCGGAAACCACAATCATGATGTTCTACGCGGAAATCACGGGCGACAAGGTGGAATTCTACCCCGTAAACTAACACGAACGGTACAACTGAATATTCCTTCACTTGATCCACTATTGGTCCAACCGTGGTGGATCTTTTTTATCTTGTTTTTTATATAAAAATTCGGTATAATATCGAAATACTTTATGCCAAAAATTAGTGTAATAATTCCGACATATCAGCATAGAGACACGATTGAAGCGTGTCTTTTATCATTGTTTGCCCAAACTTTCCGCGATTTTGAAATCATTGTAGTGAATGACGGCTCAACCGACAATACGACCGAAGTTTTGGAAAAATATAAAGACCAAATAAAAATCATAAATCAAGAAAATCTGGGCGCGCCGGCTGCCCGGAATAGGGGATTTAAAGAATCAACCGGTGAATTTATAATTTTTTGCGATGCCGATGTAGACGCCAAACCAGAAATGCTTGAAAAAATGTTTGCAGTACTTCAAAGCCATCCTGAAGCGTCTTATGCCTACTCGTCTTTTATGTGGGGAAAGAAAAAATTTGGTCTTCATGAATTTGATGGCGAGACGTTGAAAAAGGTGAATTATATTACCTCAACAACTCTAATCCGCCGCGAACATTTTCCCGGCTGGGACGAAAATTTGAAAAAATTTCAGGATTGGGATTTATGGCTGCAAATGTTAGAGCAAAAACACGCTGGCGTCTGGGTTCCGGAATTTCTCTTCACGGTTAAACCACGGAAGACCGGAATCTCGAATTGGCTGCCAAGTTTCATGTACAAAATTCCCTGGAATCGCCTCGGCTGGGCTCCAAAAACCGTCAGGAAATACAACGAGGCGCTGAAAATCATTAAAGAAAAATATCATTTATAATATGGATTTGTCGGTTATTATAGTAAATTGGAAAGTTAAAGATTTGTTGGGAAA
>CAYZNO010000092.1:1308-3374 GCA_964479685.1 uncultured Gammaproteobacteria bacterium | reverse complement strand
TTCATGTTAAAACTTTATAATTCCCTGATAAAACAAAAAGAAAATTTTTGTAGAAAAATGGAAAAATAGCGCAAAAAAGTAATTTATAGCAATCGGATTGCTATATTATGGCATACCGAAAAACACAATTCGTAAATGGTGAATATTATCATGTGTTAAATCGGGGAATTGAGGGTCGTGATATTTTCACAAACAAAACTGATTATCAGAGATTTTTGGAGTCATTGAAGGAATTTAATACTACGGTTCGGATTACTCTTCAAAATATTCGCAAAAAAGATAGCAATCGGATTGCTATATCACAAATAGGGGAGAAGTTGGTGGAAATTCTTTGCTACAGTCTTTTGCCTAACCACTTTCATCTTTTGCTAAAACAGGTCGCTGATAATGGCGTGACGGAATTTATGAGAAAATTAGGAGTTGGTTATACTTGTTATTTTAATATTAAGTACGAACGGCAAGGGCATCTTTTTCAGGGCGCTTTTAGAGCCACTCATATTAACAAGGAGTCGCAATTTCTCCACATCTCGCGTTATATTCATTTAAATGTTTTAGATCTTTTCGCACCCCGTTGGAGAGAAGGTAAAATCGACGCTTGGGAAAAAGTCAAAAAATTTTTAGAAAATTACCCCTGGTCAAGTTATCCAGCTTTTGCTGGAAAACAAAATTCAATTTTATGCCATCCCAATTTTTTAAAGGAAATTTTTAATACACCGCAAGAATATGAAAATTTTCTTAAAAGTTGGGCAGAAAGAAGTTCAGATGAAGTGAATATTTTGTGTTTGGAGTAGTAGTAAGATAGCAATCCGATTGCTATTTATTATTTAATTTATAGCAATCGGATTGCTACGCGATCTATGTTACGACTTTATAATTCTTTCTCGAAAAAAAAAGAAAATTTCCGGTCTTTGGCAGAAGAGAAAAACCTGCTTACCGGCAGGCAGGCAAAAACAAAAAAGGTGACAATGTATAATTGCGGACCGACGGTTTATGATTATGTCCATATTGGAAACCTTCGGTCTTTTTTGATTGCCGATTTGCTGCGGCGGTATTTAGAATTTTCCGGCTATAAAGTAAAACAAGTAATGAACATAACCGATGTCGGGCACATGACCTCTGATGCCGAAGCAGGGGAGGACAAGCTTGAAGTGGCGGCCAGGAAGGAAAAAAAGACGCCCTGGGAGATCGCCGAATTTTTTACCAAGGCATTTTTTGCCGACATTGAAAAAATGAATATTCAGCCGGCTTATAAATATCCCAAAGCGACCGATCATGTCAAAGAAATGATTAAACTGGTGGAGAAATTAATCAAAAACGGTTATGCCTATAAGGTGAACGGTTCGGTTTATTTTGATGTATCAAAATTTCCAAATTATGGAAAATTATCCGGCAATACGGTAGAGGACTTGATGGCCGGGGCGCGCGTTGAAGTTGTCTCCGAAAAGAAAAATCCCTACGACTTTGCTCTCTGGATTGAAAACCCCAAACACGTAATGCAATGGAAGGCGCCGTGGTCAATCAAAGCGGGCTATCCCGGCTGGCACTTAGAATGCTCGGCCATGTCAATGAAATATCTTGGTGAGACAGTTGATATCCATACCGGTGGCGAGGATAACAAATTCCCGCACCATGAGTGCGAGATCGCTCAGTCAGAAGGCGCAACCGGAAAACAGTTCGCCCGTTTTTGGCTGCACGTAAAACATTTGATGGTGGAGGGCGAAAAAATGAGCAAGTCAAAAGGAAATTTTTATACCTTAAATCAGGTTTTAGAAAAGGGATATTCGCCGCGGGCTGTGCGTTATCTTTTACTTTCAACTCATTACCGCGATCCGTTAAACTTTACTTTTGAAGGGTTGAAAGCCGCCGAAACGGCGCTTCAAAGACTTGACGAAACGTGGGCAAAACTTAACGAAGCAAAGGGCGGGAAAAACGAAAACGGTTTTGTGCCGGCAGTAGAAAAGGCACGGGCCGAGTTTAGCGAGGCGCTTGACGAAGACTTGAATATTTCAGGAGCTTTGGCCGCATTATTTAATTTTATTCGACAGATTAACACCGCTATTGTAAAC
>CAYZNO010000092.1:0-1298 GCA_964479685.1 uncultured Gammaproteobacteria bacterium | reverse complement strand
CGGTATTTCAAAAAAAGAATTATCCGCTGCAAAAAATTTACTTAAAGAAATGGATAGTGTCTTGGGTTTTGGTTTTCATAGAATAAAGGCGGAAAAAATTCCGGCTGAAATAAAAAACCTGCTCGCGAAACGCGAGCAGGCGAGGGAAAATAAGGATTGGAAGTCGGCGGACGAAGCGAGAAAAGCGATTGAAGAGGCTGGATATTCTGTAGAAGACACTCCGGACGGACAAAAGTTGAAAATAAAAATTTAGACTAGAGCCATTTTTTCTTTTCAAAAAACCATAAGAGGCCGATAGCGCCGCAAGACATCAGCCCTAAAATTATCCAAAAACCGAAAGGGTGGCTAACGATCGGCATATTGGGAGTGTTCATCCCAAAAATCGCGGCCAAGAGGGTCAGCGGGAAAACAATTACCGAAAAAATAGTCAGGGTTTTCATTATTTCATTGACCCGGAAATTAATCAGGGAAATGTTGGTTTCGTGCAGGGCGTCAATCGTATCTTTATAATTATCAAGCATATCCCAGATTTCCTTGGTGTGCTGGACTAAATTTTCAAAATAAAGTTTAAGTTGTTTGGCTTGAAAAAATTTAGGCGATTCTGCAATCAGAGAGCGGATTACCTGTTTTTGCGGCTGCATGGCTTTGCGTAAATTCACAATGTTCGTTTTTATCCGCAATATTTCCGTAATTGTTCCTTTTTCAAATTCGTAACGGAGTTTGGTTTCCACGTTGTCAATGTCGCTGTTGATATGGACAAGCATGGGAAAACAACTTAAGAGAAGTTGATTCAAAATTTCATGGATAAGAGCCGCCGGGTTTTTGCAATTTATTGTTTTTTTTCCGCATTTCGTGAAAATTTCTTTTAGAATCTGCAGTTCTCCGGTATGGACAGTAACCAGCTCTTTCTTGGTGATAAAAAAGTCAATCTCCGAGGCGTGGATAACTTTGGTTTTCCGGTCAAAAACCGGGAAAAGCAAAATCATGAAAAGATAGTTTTCTCTTGCGATAAGTTTCGGGCGCTGTAACGGCGGAAGGCAATCTTTGAGGTCAAGTTCTTCAAATTTAAACTTTTTTCTGAGATATTCAATTTCTTTAGCACTATTGCGGGTTGCATTTATCCAGGAAAAATTCTTTGTTTTGAATTCCTGAATAGTATTTAACATAGTTCCTCCTAAGTTAAAGTTATTCACAACTTTATTTTAGCACAATTCGGGCAAATATGGTACAATTGTCTTATAACGTGTAGCGTGTAGCCCAAAATTTAATAGAAATTTTCGGTTTTCAAAAAAGTTTGA
>CAYZNO010000091.1:0-3403 GCA_964479685.1 uncultured Gammaproteobacteria bacterium | reverse complement strand
TTACGTCTGGGTGGCACGGTTAAAGTAGGATTTGTTGCCGAAGAATTGGCCGAAGTAACCGCCGAGGATATCGTTAATATTTTCGAAAACCTGTCGGCGAAAAAGGTTTATTTTGGTTTTAGTTTCTACAAACTCGGAGAAGAAATTTCCTCAGCGTGTCTTAAAAAAATCAGCCAAAAAATAAAAAATCTGGCCATGCCAGTTAAGGATCTACTAAAAGACATAAAAATCCAGGCCAGGTGGGTGACTTCAAGAGAAGTCAACTTGAGCTCGGTGGTAGTGAAGAAAAACAAATTACTAACCGAATCCGGCGCGGAAATTGTTTTCTTGATCGGCAAAGACAAAATTTATCTTGGTAAAACTCTGGCTGTCCAGGAATTTGAAGATTTGAGTTTCCGCGATTACGGCCGGCCGGCCAGGAGCATGCGGATCGGATTAATGCCGCCCAAACTTGCCAAAACCATGCTCAATCTGGCGCGAGTTAAAAAAGAAGCGACTATTCTTGATCCCTTTTGTGGCTTTGGGACTATTTTAGAAGAAGCTCTGCTTTGGGGATATAAGAATTTAATTGGCGCGGATATTAGCGCAGAAACTTTAGCCGGAGCCAAGGAAAATTTGGAATGGCTAAAGCAAAGTTACAACTTGCAAGTTGCAAGTTATAAGTTAATTGAATCTGATGCCAGAAAAATTTCCGAAAAACTGCCCCTACACTCAATCGACGCCATTATCACTGAACCATATCTCGGTCCGCCGCTACACGGCAATGAACCGCCGGAAAAAATTCAACAAATTATTAAAGAACTTTCCGATTTATATCTCGCCGCTTTCCGGGAATTTAAAAAAATCCTAAAACCGGAAGGAAAAATTTCCATTCTTTTCCCGATTCTCCACGCAGAAAAACAGGATTTCTTTTTACCGATTCTTGATGAAATAAAAAAAATCGGCTTTACCCTTAATGAACCTCTGCCTAAAGAACTCAAAAAACATTCCTTTTTAGAAATTACCCCGCGAAATTCTATCCTCTATTTTCGGCCGGACCAGCTCGTTTGGCGGGAAATTTTACTTTTTACTCCTGCCAAATAATCCAGATAAAAAACTATGCCACTATGCGGCGTAGTTTTTTATTCTACGCTCTAAATATTAAACCTAAACTCGACCACATCTCCGTCCCGCATAATATATTCTTTACCTTCCAAGCGGATCAGCCCCTTTTCTTTGGCCTTGGCATCGCCGCCGGCATCAAGTAAGTCTTTCCAGCCAATAACTTCGGCGCAGATAAAGCCACGCTCAAAATCAGTATGAATCTTCCCGGCCGCCTGGGGCGCCAGCGTCCCCTTTTTTATTGTCCAGGCATGGGCTTCTTTCGGTCCGGCAGTGAAAAAAGTTATGAGTTCCAGTTCGTGATAACTCGCCTGGATCAATTTGTCCAAGCCCGACTCTTCCAAACCCAATTCTTTCAGGTAATTTTTTGCTTCTTCCAGGGGAAGTTCAGCCAGCTCTGATTCTATTTTTGCCGAAACCAAAATTACTTTTTCCGGATCAAGCGGCAGATTGAATTTTTGCAAAATTTCTTTTTTATCGGCTTTGATGTTTTCCTCCGACACGTTTAAGACATAAAGAGTTGGTTTCAGAGTCAGCAAATTTAATTCCTTAACCAAAAATTTTTCTTCCTCATCAAGCCCAAGTGCTGACGCCATAATTCCCTTCTCTAGACCTTCTTTAATTTTTAAGACCGTTTCGTTGGTTTTGACGAGCATTTTTTCTTTTCCGCCTTTAAGTTCGCTGGCCAAACTCGACAAACGTTTTTTCACAGTTTCCTGGTCGGCAAAAATTAGTTCTAGATTTATAACTTCAAGGTCAGAAACCGGATTGATTTTTCCATCAACGTGAATAACGTTCGAGTCTTCAAAAGCCCTGATAACCTGGCAGATGGCGTCAACCTCTCTGATGTGCGATAAAAACTTATTTCCCAAACCCTGACCTTCGTGCGCTCCTTTTACTAATCCGGCAATATCTACAAATTCAATCACGGTCGGAACAATTTTGGCCGAATTGTAAAAATCATTCAATTTTTGCAAACGAAAATCTGGCACGGCAACCGTCCCGACGTTAGGTTCAATAGTACAGAAAGGATAATTGGCAATATCAACCTGCTTGCGAGTCAGCGCCTTGAATAACGTTGATTTGCCGACGTTAGGCAAGCCAACAATACCGACCTTAAATGACATAATGTAAATTTAACAATTCATTAAAAACCTCCCGCTCGAATTTCTGGTGGACCACGTCCGAGCCAAAGGTTATCGGGCGCACCCAGTAAACAAACGAAAATTCCACAATAATTGTTTACACGGCACGCTTAATTACCGCAGGCTCGGACGTGGTGGACCTAGAGGGAATCGCACCCTCGACTCCTCCATGCCATGGAGGCGTTTTACTACTATACTATAGGCCCAATTCCACAAATCTCGGCGGGAGATTTATTTTATATAGAGTACAACAATTTAAAAATATGTCAACCCCGTTAGAAATCTGTTTTATCAAAATTTTATTCTGCCAGAGTGGGGCGTATTTTTTAAACTTCACACTCCTTTTGCCGGGAAAATTTTGTACAAAATTTTCCCTAAGGATTTCTAAACGGGGTCAACCCTTCCATCTTACTGCTTCGGCGCCTCAGGCAGCGGTTCGGGCATTTCGGGCGGCGTCTCGGGAGCGGGCGGCGCTTTCAGGGCTTCGATTTTTTGTTTGACGGTATCGTTGTCCGGGTTGGTTTTCAAAATTTCTTCCAATTGGACAATGGCCAGATCCTTTTTCCCCTGTTCTTCGTACAAAGCGGCCAAATACCAGCGGGCATTGGCAAACTGCGGCGCCAGTTTCACAGCACCCTCAAGTTCGGCAATCGCTTTTTCGATTTCCTTATTCTGGGCGTAAAGCAAGCCGAGCTGGAAAGCGACGCCGATATCGTTCGGGATATTGGCCTGGATAACTTCCAATTTGCCAATCGCTTCCTTTATTTTTCCCTGCCGGCTGTAGACCATGGCCAGTTCAAAATGGGCCGGCGCGTAATCGCCTTTTGAAGAAATCGCCTCGTTGAATTGTTCTTCCGCCTTGGCCAGATTGTCTTTGATTTTGGCTTCAGCGTCTTTTTTCACTGCCTCGTCTTTTGACCCGAGATTCGGCGCGATTAAATCGGCCGTAGCGGTATAAATTTTGCCCAGTTCGGTATAGAAGTACGGATTGCCCGGTTCGAGTTCAATCGCCTTCTGCCATGAATCTACGGCCCAGCCGTCAGCTCCGGGAATAATACCCATGATTGACTGGTAAACCGAAGCCATGGTCGCCCAGTTGGCTGAATTTTTCGGGCTGATTTCGGTCGCCCTTTTGGCCACATTAATATCGGCGGTAA
>CAYZNO010000090.1:0-3509 GCA_964479685.1 uncultured Gammaproteobacteria bacterium | reverse complement strand
TTACAGAATCAGAATAAACTTTCCTGTTTTATTTTTTTCTTTTCTTTATCATTAAATAATTTCACTGTTCCGTAAACCCCATCGTAGCCCGGTTCAATTTTTACTTTTCCTTCTCGATTTCGACAAATAGCTTCCACAATTTCCGGCAACGTAATTTTGGCTAATTCTTCATAAGAAAGATCGATTAAAACCTTGAATTCGCTGCCACCCTTTTCAATTAAATTCTCGTACTCGCGAATCACGGCTTTTGTTCTCCGACCAAAAACTCCGAGCGCCTCGGCAATCACATCATCTAAACCAACTAAACTTTTGTAATCAATAGCATTTTCTGGCCGTTCACCCTCTGGCCTATCAGCCAATTCTTCCACCCGATTCATCACCCCAACCGTCACCGGTCGACCGCAAACCGGACAAATTCCTTTTCGCTTGCGCGTCTCCTCAGGTGTCATTTGAATCCCACAAGCCCGATGCCCGTCAAAATGATACATTCCTTCTTCCGGATAGAACTCCACCGTGTATAAAAATTTATTTTTGTCTTTTTCTCTGATAATCCGACAAATCTCGTCATAAATATTTTTTGCCCCATCATCAATTTCGAAAACGTCAGCTTCCCGTCCGATATTTTCCGGCGAATGGGCGTCGGAATGGGAAACCAAAGTTATTTTATCTAGTTGTTTCAGACGCCAGTTCATCGGCGGATCAGAAGATAACCCGGTTTCTATCGCGTGAATGTGCGGGGTAAGTTCATCAAAACACTCTTCGAGCGAATCAAAGCCGGATTTTGAACCGAAGACGGCAAACCATGGCGTCCAGGCGTGAGCCGGAATAACCATACAGCGCGGATCGGCTTCCAAAACAATTTTTAAAAGTTCCTTGGCGTCCAGTCCCAAAATCGGCCGTCCATCTGATGCCAATTTTCCGAGCGCCCCCAGCTTCTCGTTAATTTTTTCCGCGGCTTCAAGAGTCGGCGCGAAAATAACAATGTGCAACCGCCGGCATTTTCCACCTTTTGAATAAATACAACTGACTTCAGTGGAAATAAAAAAATAAACTGGCTGCCTGGCCTGTTTTTTATCTCCGACCAATTCATATAAACCGTTGCCCGCCGGCTTCAGTTTATTTTTCAGTTCGGCAAACCATTTCGGATGAGTAAAGTCGGCGCAGGCGACAATATCTACTCCTTTAATCCGGCACCACTCGGCGATCGTCTCCGGCACAAGCCGCGGCGAGCAGGCCCGCGAATATTTGGAATGAATATGCAGATCGGCGATGTAGCGCATAGAAATTTTTAAACTAAACTGCCGGCAAATTTTCCGGAGAATTATTGTTAGCTAAATTTTTTGCGAGTTCAAGCTGCTCCGGAGTATTGACCCCGACTGCTTCGGCCGGATTATCAATCACAAAAGTTTCCAATTTCTGGTTTTGCGACATGGCAAGCCCGACCAAATCGGTCAAGTAAAACTCTCCCTGGGCATTGTTGCAGTTAAGTTTGGGCAGGTTTTCCCAAAGCCAGCTGGTTTTAAAGCAAAAGAAGGCGGGATTAACTTCGGCGATTTCCAATTGTTCCGGTGTCGCGTCTTTTTTCTCAACGATCGCGACTACGTCTCCTGAAGGGCTTCGGACGATCCGGCCAAAATCGTAAAAGTGGCTTCGCCAATCCGCGAAGTCTTGAAGTTTCACCGTTACCATGGAAAGAACCGCGCCGCTCTTTTTGTGGACCGCCTCCAGATTGATCAAGGTTGCCGGACGCAAAAACGGCGTGTCGCCATAAACCACGACAAGGTCATCAGCCCCGGTAAGATACTCTCTGGTGCAGGCCACGGCGTGAGCCGTACCCAGCTGTTCTGTCTGCAAAACGTAACTGCATTTCGCCCCCAAATATTTTTTTATGACTTCTGTCCCATAACCGATAACAACTACTGGCCGCTCCGTCAAGCGGGACCATAAAACAGATTCAACAACCCGTTCAATCATGGTTTTACCTCCGACCTCCCGCAAAACTTTTGGCAGACCGGCCCCGATTCGTTTGCCTTTACCGGCCGCCAAAATTACGACCTGAGCCATAGAAAATATTTCTCCTTAAAAATGCTTTATCATAAGATTACCCGAAATACAGAATATTTTCAAGGGCGGCTCTTAAGTGGAAAATAAATTACCGCTGGCCAAGAAGCCGATGGTATTTGCCTCGCAACCAAAATGACCCTACGGGTCATCACCCGTAGGGTGACAAAAAAACCGCCTTGCGGCGGATTTTTTGCGCTTTTAGTCTGGAATCCCGGCACCGTCCTACTTTCCCCATAAGAGTATCATCGGGGCTGAGGTGCTTAACTTCCGTGTTCGGGATGGGAACGGGTGTGGCCACCTCGCTAGAAGCGCCGGAGTTTCAGACTAAAAGCTTTCATATGTATGTTTGAACAATTCTTGCGGTTAGACTCGACCTATTAGTACGGCTCAGCTCAAATCCTTACGGATCTTACACTTGCCGCCTATCAACCAGGTAATCTCCCTGGGGTCTAAATGAAATTTAATCTTGGAACCGGCTTCGCGCTTAGATGCTTTCAGCGCTTATCCGTTGCCGAACGTAGCTACCCAGCAGTGCCCTTGGTAGAACAACTGGTACACTAGAGGTTCGTCCTTCCCGGTCCTCTCGTACTAGGGAAGAGTTTCCTCAAATTTCCGCGCCCACGACAGATAGGAGACCGAACTGTCTCACGCATGTTACTCCATCATTACTGATGGCACAGACTATATCTTCATCCGTCCTCTGATATATATATCAGAGGGTTAGGAGTTGGCGTATGATAGAAGTTTAAATTCCCGATTATCGGGTACCTTCTATCTCATCCTTATGGAATCAGTCGTTACGGGGACCAGCAGCAAAAAATTTATTCAGTGTAGCGCAAGTATTTTTGCGCTTTTTTGAATAATTAAGATCTTTAAATTGATCAACAATCTTGCCTATGACCAACAAATTTTTTTGATTGAATTTTTCCGGCCACTGCCGATTGATTTCAAAAGCAAGCTTTGCGTGCTTTTTCTTCAATCTAAGATATGGGCAGAGCATACGAAGTACTTCTACCACATAATCTTTACCGACAATGGTATATTCAACCATCTCATCATTACGATTACGGATATATCCGTATTTCAACTTGGATTTTAGCCATTCGAGTATTTGCCTTTGTTTGTCTTTTTGATAAAAGACAATGCTGGCTCTTACCTGATAACCAAAAACGTAGTCTTTTCTTCTGACAAGTTGAAACATAATGCATCCATCGCCATCTAGAAATCCGGCAATGTATGCTTTCTCTAAATTTGTTGGCATAGATTTTTGCTACGGTCTTCCCACGGTATTACCCAAAAAACCAGTTCATTAAATTTCTTGGGTTTCACCGTTATTAGCCAAATTTATTGTAGCATATTCCTATGCTAGAACGCAATGTAATTTACGTTCTGAACCCAGCTCGCGTACCGCTTTAATTGGCGAACAGCCAAACCCTTGGGACCTT
>CAYZNO010000089.1:0-3592 GCA_964479685.1 uncultured Gammaproteobacteria bacterium | reverse complement strand
CAAACGCCCAAAGAATAAATTCCGGATCGTCTTTCTTTTCTTCAATAATTTCCAAAAGTTGAGCCTGCGTCTCATCGTCGGAGAGGCCGGTATAATCTCCGCCCGGCAGAAGATCTTTGACCGGCTTAATCATTTTATCAAGATATTCTTTGAGATATTCTTCGGCATACGGGATGTCGGAAACGGCGTAAGCCGGCCGCATGGAAATCACGATCCGCTCCGAATGATTGGCAAGTTCCATGGCCGAAAGTTCATCCAAAATGATTCTCGCTTCAGTGAAAGATAAGTCGGTCTGGACCGTTTTATAAATAATATATTGCAAAGCTTTATCTACCATCGAACTTTTTTTTGGAATAAATTTTATCATCATCTGTTTTATGAAAGTCGAGTGGTTATGCGCCCGCTGAGGCTCACCAATAGCATATCCCTGGCGGTGACGGAGCCATTGCAGGGTTTCCATGGTCGGCAGATCAAGGTTCCGGAAAATGCCAAGCACTTCGGAAAAGCCGACGATTACGAGATAATCCGCCTTTTTGCCGATGATTTTTTCAACCTGTTCTATCCCGTAATCAAGCCCTCCGATCTCGCAGGCCTTGGATATGTAATAATCGGTTGGTAAATACTTCCCCCCCGGCGGCAGAGGAGAATAAGTTCCGCGCGGCACGGCGGTTATTGATACCTTCTGATTTTGTTTATCAATTCTTATAAACTGAATCGCATCGCAATGCCCGGAAGTCTCGCCAGCCCGCTTATCAATTCCTAAGAGCAAAATACTCGCGGCCCCATCTTCGCCAAAAGGATCCACTTCCTCGGTTTTCTCCATCTCCGCGCGGCGCGAATCAAGAAGCTCCTCAATCTTTTCATTTTCCGACTTAACCTCCGCTTGTCCGGTGTCTCCCCCCGAAGAATACGAAAAAAATCTTTGCGCCATAAACCAGGCGCCAAGGCCGATGATCACCACTATTAAAATACTGACTATTATTTTTTTCATGTTTCTACATTTTACTCTCTTCTTTATAAAACACAACTCCCGCCTGATTTTTACGTAAAAAAATAATTTTAATTTACATTCTTTAATTTTTTAGATAGAATTATAAAACATGAAAAAATTTTTTTTAATTATAGCCGCAATAATTTTATTTTCTCCGACCACGGCCAATAGCGCCGACTATTCCGGAAACAGCGCCGGCTACATTTTTCTTCAAGTTGAAAAAAACGGCGAAGCCTGGTACGTCTACCCGGCAACCTTGCGGCGTTATTATTTGGGACGGCCGGCCGACGCCTTCGCCATCATGGGGAAACTTTCTCTCGGAGCGAAACACGATTTTATTTCGCGCACCGAAATTTTTCCCGCCCAACTTTCCGGCCTGATCCTTTTGGATGTTGAATCTCACGGAGAGGCATATTATATTTATCCCAAAGACAGAAAAAAATATTATCTCGGCCGTCCTGATGACGCGCTAAGAATTATGAGCGAACTCGGGCAGGGTATCTCCAACTCCGGATTGGAAAAAATTCCAATCGGCAACATGAATTACGACGAGGCCGACCTTCCGCAATCAGCAAAAATTTTACAAAATGTTCCGTTTGTCCCACAAGCTCCTTTTGACGAATGGAGCGACCCTCGCCAGAATGACGGCTGCGAAGAAGCCTCGTCTCTTATGGCCGTTAGGTGGGCCCGCGGCCAAATTTTAAAAAGTGAAGAAGCCTTGGGAGAAATTATCGCCTCGTCAGATTTTATCTTGGGAAAATACGGCGAATACCGAGATACTTCACTGGAAGACACACTGAATTGGATAGTCAAAGATTATTTTAAATATCGAAACGCGGCCTTGAAAAAAATTTCGGCGGCCTCCGACCTAATCGACGAATTGAGCAAAGAAAATATTATCATCGCGCCAATGAACGGCCAAGCGCTCGGGAATCCCTATTACAGAAATCCCGGACCAATACATCACATGATTGTTATCATAGGTTATGATCCTGCTAAAGATGTATTTATCACAAACGATCCGGGAACCGAGATGGGGCGGGCCCACGAATATGCCGCTAATCTTTTATTCGGCGCGATCCGGGATTACCCAACCGGCTTTCATGAATCTATTTCAGTGGTGGAAAAAAATATCATCGTTGTCTGGAAATAAATTATATCTTGAAATATTGTCAAAAAACACCCTAAGAAGGGCGTTTTTATTTTATTCGCTAAAAGCGAAACTAAATTTCGTAAACTTTTCCGTATTCAGGGATAAAGATTTCCGCACTGCCCTCCTTTTCGATCGCCTCTTTCAAGGCGATATTTTTTTCCATCTCGCCGTGGTTAATAAAAATTTTTTCCGGACCCGGAGCGGCGATATTTTTTATCCAATTCATTATTTTCGGCTGGTCGGCGTGCGACGAGTAAGCCCCGATCGCGGAAACTTTGGCCCTTACCCTGACTTTTTCATTCTCTATTGTCACAGTTTTCTCGCCGTCAAACAGCCTGCGGCCGAGCGATTCTTCCGCCTGGTAGGAAATAATCAGTAAATGATTTTTTGGATCACTGAGATAACGCAGCAAGTGATGGGGCATCCGGCCGCCGGTGCACATGCCGCTGCCGGCGATTATAACCTTTGGCGGCGGCGTCTTATTAATTGTTTTTGACTCTTCAACTGAAGCCGTATACACGAGACCGGGAAAATTAAACAAATTATCCCCGGCTTCAATCAGCCGGCACGATTCCTCGTCGTAAAGTTCGGCGTACTTTTTGTAAACCGCGGTTGCCCGGATGGCCAGAGGACTGTCAACGAAAATCGGGACCTGGGGAATTTTTTTATTTTCCATGAGATAATTCAGTTCGTAAAGAACTTCCTGGGTCCGTTCCAAGGCGAACGAAGGAATCATGAGTACCCCGCCCCGGCCGACCGACTCGATAACCGCCCTGCGCAGCAAATCAAGGCGCTCCCCGGATGGTTCGTGCGTCAGCCCGCCGTAAGTCGATTCGACTATAACCGCGTCTGCCCCGCCGATAAACTCGGTATCTTTGATAATCGGCGTCGGCGGATTACCTAAGTCACCGGAAAAAACAATTTTTTTCTCTTGGCCCTGCTCGTTTATCCGGATTTCAAAAATCGCAGAACCCAAGATATGACCGGCATCGCGAGCCGTAATTTTTATTTCCGGAATAACGGTAAATTCCTGCCGGTACTCCACAGTTTCGAAACGCTCCATTATTTCTAAGACGTCGTCTTCGGTGTAGAACGGCGGCAACCCGAGCCTCCCGGCTTCGGCTGCAATAACCCGCGCCGAATCGGCAAGTATTACTTCCGTGAGGTCTCTCGTCGCTGGCGTGACGATTATTTCCCCGCGGAAGCCTTCCTTATATAACTTTGGCAGGCGCCCGCAATGGTCAAGGTGGGCATGAGTCAAAAGCACAAAGTCAATTTCCTTCGGATCAAAATCGAATGGATCAAAATTTTTCCGGGTAAAAAAATCCCGGCCCTGAAACAGGCCGCAATCAACCAAAAATTTAACCTTACCAGTTTCGACTAGATTGCACGAACCGGTTATTTCCCGGCAAGCGCCATGAAAAGATATTTTCATTTGGACTAAATGG
>CAYZNO010000088.1:0-3685 GCA_964479685.1 uncultured Gammaproteobacteria bacterium | reverse complement strand
CAATTAGAAATTAAAAGATGGGGTTTAGGGATAGGAGGATTCAGTTAAATAAAAACTGAAATCTTAAATCTCAAATCTCAAATTCATTCTTATGGAGCCAATTATCTTACCCTCCAAAATAGAAATCAAAAAAGGAAAACTTGAAAACGAAGCGATTGTCACCGTCGAACCCTGTTATTACGGCTACGGAACGACGCTTGGAAACGCCCTTAGGCGCGTGATTCTTTCAAGTCTGCCCGGGGCCGCGGTGACGGCGGTTAAAATAAAAGGAGTCCAACATGAATTTTCCACAATTCCGCACGTTAAAGAAGACGTTGTTGAGATCCTCCTTAATTTGAAACAACTTAGAATGAAAGTTTTCTCGGCAGAGCCAGTAAGATTGATTCTCAAGACAAAAGGGGAAAAAGAAGTTACGGCCAAAGATATTGAAAAATCAGCCGATGTTGAAATTATTAATAAAGATTTGCATATTGCGGAAATGACCAATAAAAATGCCGACCTAGAGATGGAAATTTTTGTGAGCCAAGGGCGAGGCTACGTTCCGGTCGAAGCGAGGGAAAAAGAAAAATTAGAACTCGGCGCGATCGCGGTGGATTCAATTTTTGCTCCGATAAAAAATATTGGCTACAAGGTTGAAAACGTCCGGGTTGGAGATATAACGAATTACGACAAATTAATTTTAAATATTGAAACTGACGGAACCATTACTCCGGAAGACGCGCTGGAACAGGGAGTGAATCTTTTGATCGACCATTTTAATCTCCTTCTTGGAAAAGCTCCTCTGGCTGAGGAAGATAAAGATGAAGCAGTCCGGGAGTCAGAGGAAGAGCCGGCCGAAGAACAAGAGGGCGGCGAAGAGAAGCCAAAGAAAAAAAGAGGCAGGCCCAAAAAGGCTAAATAGTTCATGGTTCATAGATAAATTTATGAGACACAGGAAAAAGGGAAAAATTCTAGACAGAAAAGTTGGTCCGCGAAAAGCATTATTACGGAATTTGGCGGTAAGTTTGATTTTATATGAAAAAATCCAGACAACCGGAGCCAAGGCAAAAACCTTAAGGCCGATTGTCGAGAAACTAATCACTAAAGGCAAGACCAATACGCTTGTAGCAAGACGGAATCTCTTGAAGTATTTGTATAAAGAGTCGGCCGTCAAAAAGATTATTGAAGACATCGGGCCGAGATACAAAGATAGAAAAGGTGGTTACACAAGAATTCTTAAGTTAGGCCGGCGCGCGGGGGATGCGGCGGAAATTGTGCAAATTGAATTGGTATAAATTTATGTCCAAGGCAACAATAAAAAGACAAACGAATACGCTGGACGCGAGCGAATTTACCCTCGGCAGATTGGCGGTAAAAGCTGCTTTGCTTTTGCGCGGCAAAACAAGGGCAAGCTTCAGGTTTGATGTTGACGGCGGTGATTTTGTAAATGTTATAAACGCAAAAAAGGTTAAATTTACGGGCAAGAAATTTACGCAGAAAAAATATTTTTGGCATACTTTTTATCCGGGCGGCGCGAAACAGCCGACCTTAAGAGAATTATTCGAGAAGAGCCCCAAAAAAGTTGTCTGGAAAGCGGTTTGGGGGATGTTGCCAAAGAACCGGTCGAGAAAGAATATAATAAAAAGACTAAAGATCACTGAATAGAAAATATGACAGCGGAAACAAAAAAAACTAAAAAAACGGCGAAGGCGGTAAAGTCGGCGAAAAAGACAGTAAAGAAAAAAACAGTTGCCGAAGAAGAAAAACCGGTTGAAGAAATGGAACCGGCTGTTATTAAGGAAACGGCAGAAGAGAAAAAAACAGGTTTTCTTTACGCGGTTGGGCGGCGCAAACAGGCGATTGCGGCCGTTAAACTTCATAAAAACGGCAAAGGTAAAATAACCGTTAACGGGAAATTATATTCCGAATATTTTCCGACCGAAGAACTGGAACAGATTGTCTCGGCGCCGTTAAAATCGGTTGGTCAGGCTGACAAAGTTGATATTGAGGCAAAAGTTTTATCTGGTGGCAAGCGCGGTCAGGCCGAAGCGGTTCGTTTGGGAATTTCCCGCGCCCTGGTGCTTTTAAACATCAATTTTAAAAAGAATTTGAGGAAAGCAGGATTTTTAACCCGCGATCCAAGGGTTAAAGAAAGAAAGAAACCTGGTCTGAAACGGGCGAGGAGAGCCCCGCAGTGGCAAAAGAGATAGACTTTGCTTTCATGTTATAATAAAAGGGACGTTAATCCGTCCCTTTTTCGTATGAAGTTAAGAGAATTTGATTTTAATTTACCAAAAAATTTAATCGCTCAAAAACCGGCTTCGCCGCGCGATGCTTGCCGGTTAATGGTTTTAGATCGCGAGAAGCAGACTATCGAGCACGATCGGTTTTATAATCTTGGTAAATATTTAAGGCCAGGCGATGTTTTAGTTTTAAATAATTCCAAAGTTTTACCGGCAAGATTGATGGGTAAAAAAGCGACGGGCGGTAAGGTAGAGATTCTATTATTGCGACAGATGTCAGCTGACACGTGGGATTGCCTCGTGGGTTTCGTGCCAGTGCATCAGCAGGTTGGTTTGGAAGTAAAATTCAGCGGAAAACTGAACGGCAAGATTGTAAAAAGAGCAGGGGATACGGCCGTGATAAAATTTAATCTTAGTGGTACAAAATTAATGGAGAAAGTTTTAAAAATCGGTCAGCCACCGACCCCACCGTATATCAAGCGGTTAGCCAAGAGCTCAGAATATCAAACCGTTTACGCTGAAAAATTGGGTTCGGTTGCCGCGCCAACCGCCGGAATGCATTTTACAAAGAAGTTGTTGACGAAATTAAAAAAGATAGGTGTGCAAATTGAATATGTCACTCTCCACGTCGGTCTTGGTACTTTCCAACCGGTAAAAGAAGAAGATGTTACCAAACACAAAATTCACAGTGAATATTTTGAACTGGACAAAAAAACTGCCAAGCGGCTGAACGAAGCAAAGCGCGCCGGTCGGCGGATTATTGCTTGCGGAACAACTACCGTCCGGGTTTTGGAGTATTGTGTTAGCAAAGATAGGAATCGGACTTCTATCAATCGAAGTCCGATTCCTGTCAAGTCCCAGCGCGGCGAGACAATTATTTTTATTTATCCCGGCTACAAATTTAAATTCATTGATACTCTAATCACGAATTTTCATGTGCCAAAATCAACTTTGATTATGCTCGTCGCCGCCTTTGCTGGGAAAAAATTTATTGATAAGGCCTATCAAATTGCGATCAGAAAAAAATATAGATTTTACTCTTTTGGTGATTCAATGTTGATTTTATAAATTGACTAAAAAATAAAAATAGTTTTAAATATAAGTATAAGGAGGAAACCGATGGCCGAAGAAAAAAACGAGAAACCGCAGGACAATGCCAGTAATCGCGGTTCCGACGTTCCGGGAATGCCCAAGGGATGGCGACCGGGCGACCTGATCGTGATTCCGCTGCGTCCGGATCCCGATGCGATTGACGAGAGCAAGATGGATTTTTCTCTTCCGTTCTGGTTGGGAGAGCCCGTGCGGTAGGAGGGACAAGGTGACTGCAAAGAAAAAGCAAGCGTCGGGCAAGAGGCATACCGTGAAGAGGGGCAGACGAGTGCCGAAACCGAAGCAGAAGCCGAATCGGGGAAGGCGGCTATTCCGTGACCCCGTTTGGGCGTGGGACAATCCTATGTCGGATG
>CAYZNO010000087.1:0-3686 GCA_964479685.1 uncultured Gammaproteobacteria bacterium | reverse complement strand
AAAAGAAATCAAAGCGCGGGGTCGAATGACCCCGCGCTTTTGTATCGGTTGCAAAGCTTGACCAATTTTCTTTTTAATGTTAAGTTTTGGCCAGAAAGGAGGCAAGGACCCGTGTCAAAGCAATGGCAGAAATGCAACCACTGTGCCGGAAGGACGAGGTGCGATTGCGGCTCCTGCCGTGTCTACATCGGCAGCGGCTACGACAAGTGGGAGGACGGCACCTGCACGGTCTGCGGCGGAGAAGGCGGCCGCTACATCGATAGCGAAACCGGCCGGCCCTACACCGAGTACGACACGCCGCCCAGCGATTCCAGGAGGCGATAGCCAACGCGGCTGCCGAAAAGAACAACCAAGCTGAAAACCCCAAGCTCACGCGGCTCACGCGCGGGGTTCTTTTTATAGGATTGACAGAAAGGCTAAAATATAGTATTATAAATTGTTGGCCGAAAAAGGGTTTCCGCGGCCAAAAGTAATTTATGTTCCGCAAGACGGCGGGGCTAGAAATCGGGAGGAGAGAAAGATGGATGTGCGTGGCTGGAGGAATCTTGCGTTTGTCACTACCTGCACCATGCTTACTGTGCTGGCGCTCTTTGCCATTTCCGACTTTAACCGGCAGAGGGAGATGGAGCAGCTCCGCCTCGAACACGATTCGAGAATTATCGAGATCGAGAGACGGGTCAATACCCTTGGCTTGGAGCTCAAAGCGAACGAACTGGAGTCGGCGCCTGCCAATCAGGTGCCTGATGAGGTAATGCGGATCACAGTGCCGGATCCGTCAACCGGCGCCCTGGTTCCACTGTCCGAGGTAATCGGCCAGATGTCGGCAGACGAGTGCCGTAGCCAACTCAAGGCGTGCTTTAGCAGCTTTGCCCATCAGGAGAGATACTATCTGGAGCTTCTGAGCGGGTTGGCTCTGCGGATGGGCTTCGGATCATCCGACGAAATGCTCGCGGTCGACTGCCGCGACCGGCGGGGGGTTTGGTCAAACGGCGAATGCCTCTGCCCCGAGCCGTATTCGTGGTACGCCGAGGAAACTCGGGAATGCTGCGTGACTGACCCCGTGGTCTATGAGCATCGTCTGAATCTCTGCTTCGATTCCGGCGGGGAATTCTCCTGTCTCGGCGGCTGTCTGTGTTCGCCCGGGCAAGAACTTTCGGAAGACCAGTGCGCGGGCCGGCCCGTGGCCGTCGAAGTGGTCGACGGCGCAGAGGCCCGGACCGCCGTACTCGAAGTTCGAGTCCGCTTTCTCGAGGAGAGAGTCAGCGAGCTCGAGGCGCGGCTTGCCGTTGATGGAAGGGAGCGGTGAACGTCCGGCCCTTGGGCTTTGTGCTTTGGCACGAAGTCCAAGGGCCTTTTTTATTCCCGCCCTTATGTCATTGCGAGCCCCGCCGAAGCGGGGCGCGGCAATCTCCAATTTCTCTTTCCGCAATAAATTTTCACCAGTTTCGCGCAAAGCGTCTAGTTTCCATTTATTTCTGATCGATCCTCACTTTTTAGTCTATTTTAGGTAAATATAAGGAGTAAACGTTAACCTTGACTCGTCGGTTAACGTTTGTTATATTAACATAATATGGATAAAAAATTATTCTCCACGGGAGAAGCAGCAAAACTTTTAGGTATCAGCCGCATCGCCGTGTTTAAGAAAATTAAAAAAGGCCAAATTAAGGCCCAAAAAATCGGCAGTCATTTTTTTATTGCCAAAGAAGACCTGTCGGAAGTTTTAGGGTCGGTTCTGGCCGAAAAAAATAAGAAAGAAATAAAAAAGGCGGTGGATAAAACCATTAGTGATTACGGCGAGACGTTGAGATTATTGGGAAAAGAGTAGTATGAAGATTAAAATAATCAGAGTAGCCGAGGTTGAATACGCGGCTTACGAACTGGCCAAAAAATTTATGGAGTGGGAGGAGCCGATCCCGTCTTTTGATTCTCGTTTTCCAAATATTCTTGAGAGCTGCCTTACTCTTCCTTTCCAGACTTTTTCCAGGAGAAATCTGTATAAGGGCCTAACGGAAAAAGCCGCGATTCTTTTTTACCTTCTAATAAAAAATCATCCTTTCCAAAATGGAAATAAGCGTATCGCCATGACCACGCTCTTAGTTTTTTTACATAAAAATAAAAAGTGGTTAAAAGTAGATAATAAGGAATTGTATAATTTCGCCAAATGGGTGGCGGAGAGCAACCCAAAATTGAAAGAGGAAACCGTCCGCGCCGCGGAAAAATTTATCAGGACTTATTTGGTAGAATTGTAATTTTTTTCAAGTCAATTTTGGAGTATAATTGAAGAAAGATTTAAGATAAATTTATGGAAAAGAAATCGTTAAATAAAAATTTACGCAAAGCGCATACAGCGAAAAAAGAGAATGGGGTTGTTTTTACGCCAGAATGGGTGGTTGATTTTATGACTGAAGAAATATTTAACAGTCAAAAAATTAGAGGTGATGAGAAAATTTTAGATGCCGGATGTGGCGAGGGAGTATTTGCAGCTATCGCCGCTCAAAAATTTTCTAAAATATCAGGTAAAAAAAATAGAAGACGTTATAGAACAAAATATTCATTTTATTGACATATCTGAAAAATACATAGAGAAAACAAAACAAAATTTACAAAAGTTATCAAAGAATAAAATTAAAAACTATAATGCAATTATAGATGATTTTTGTTTTTATGATTTTGACGAAAAATTTGATTTTATAATTGGTAATCCTCCTTATGTCCGCATACAAAACTTGAATGGCAGAAAAGAACAATTACAAAAAAATTACATTGCCGCCTCGAGCGGATCGATAGATTTATATTTTTGCTTTTTCGAAAGAGCATTAAAATTGCTAGAAGGGAAGGGCAAAATTGCATTTATTACTCCAAATTCCCACTTTTATTCAGCGGCAGGAAGAAACTTGCGAAATTTAATAATTTCTCACTTAACTAAAATAGTTAATTTTGATCATTTTCAAGTTTTTAAAGACGCTACCGCATACACGGCGATTACTTTTCTACAAAAAGAAAATTCAGCAGATTTTTTGTATGCGGAAAATTATAAAAATAATTTTAGAAATCTTAATTATAAAAAAATATCAGGTCAAAATATGAAAGCGGAGAGATGGGAATTTTTTGATAAAAAATATTTAGATAAGCTTGCAAAGCTTAGCAAAAGATACTCATCGTTGCAAGAAGTCGCTGATATCCACTACGGGATTGCCACACTCAGAGACGATATCTACATTTTTTCGCCGGAGAGAACAGATAAAAAATATTTTTATTTTGATAATTTTAAAATTGAAAAAGAGCTTTGCGTTCCTATTATAAAGGCCTCAACGTATAAAGGAGAAAATCAGAATCTTTATCTCGTCTTTCCATATGAAAATGAAAAAATAATACCAGAAAATATTTTTAAAAGAAACTATCCCGAAGCATATAAATATTTTTTGCAATACCGCAACATTTTAGAAGCGAGAGACAAAGGCGGCGGTAAGGATTATGAAGAATTTTATGCTTTTGGAAGAAATCAGGGGCTGAAAACCAGTTTCGGGGAAAAAATTATAACCAGTACAATGAATACCGCCCCCCATTTTTATGTGATAGAAGACGGGAAAACCAGCTTTTACGCCGGATATTGCGTCAAACCGAAAAATGGCACTGATATTTACGAATTGTGCAAAGCATTAAACTCTGATTCGATGAAAGAATAT
>CAYZNO010000086.1:0-3706 GCA_964479685.1 uncultured Gammaproteobacteria bacterium | reverse complement strand
TTGATATTCCGGAGTCGGATATAACAAAAGTAAAAGTCGGAAATCCGGTAGAGATAACTCTTGACGCATATTCGGACGATATAAAATTTTCCGGCAGTGTCCTTCTGATTTATCCGGCCGAGACCGTTGTTCAAGATGTCGTCTACTATAAAGTAAAAGTTGAAATGGCTGATTCTCAATACGAAATAAAATCAGGTATGACAGCAAATTGCGATATTTTGACCGCCGAACGGAGAGGAGCATTAGCCATTTCTTACCGGGCGGTTCAAGATACTGATAATCGTAAATTTGTGAGAGTTCTTGTGGGCGGCCGGCCGGTTGAAAAAACGGTAACAGTCGGTTTACGCGGCGACGAAGGGGAAGTTGAAATTATTTCCGGACTCACCGCCGGCGAAAAAGTAATTGTTTTGGAAAAGAACAACAAGAAATAATTATGGAGAAATCACTGATTAAAACAATTCGTCTCTCTAAAGATTACGACAACGATAGTGTGGTGACAAAAGTTTTGCGGGATATTGACCTGGAAGTCCGCAGGGGAGAATTTGTCGCGATTATGGGACCGTCGGGGTCGGGGAAATCGACCCTTATGCATATTTTGGGTTTTCTCGAACGGCCGAGCCGCGGCCAATATTTTTTTGAAGGACAAGACAGCAGTAAAATGACCGACAATGAACTTGCCGTTATAAGAAATGAAAAAATTGGTTTCATTTTCCAATCGTTTAATCTGCTGCCAAAAACGTCGGTTTATGAGAATGTTAAACTACCCCTGCTTTACGATGAGAGAAAGAGGATAAAAAATCAGAATGAAGCCATTAAGGAGGCAATTATGGCAGTCGGGCTTTATCATCGGATGGGGAATTTATCTAATCAACTTTCCGGAGGGGAAAAACAAAGAGTAGCGATCGCGAGAGCTTTGGTGATGAGTCCCGAGGTTATTTTTGCCGACGAGCCAACCGGGAATCTTGATTCAAAAAGCGGGAAATTGATCATGGAAATACTGCAGGATTTGAACGATAGGGGGAAAACGATTATTTTAGTGACTCACGAAAAATACACCGCCGAGCATGCAAGAAGAATTATAAAAGTTATGGACGGCTCGATCAGCGAGGATTTTGAAGTGAGGCAGAGATTGCTCGCAAAACACGAAAACGATCTCATAAAATAGAACACCATGGACTGGAAAGCGACAATTCGCATTGCCTACATTGGGCTTAAAACAAAAAAATCCCGAACATTTTTAACAATGCTCGGGATAATTATTGGTATTTCATCGGTGATAATTATTGTCTCGGTCGGGAGCGGCGCCCAGAGTTTGATTTTAAATCAGGTAAAAAGCATGGGCTCAAATTTAATCGGTATTTTCCCCGGAGCCTCGGAAGAGACCGGTCCGCCGCCGTCGGTTATGGGAATCGTTAATACTGATCTTAAGAACGAAGATATAGAATCTTTATTAAAAAATAACAATGTTCCGAACGCTGTAGATGTGACCTATTATGTGCGCGGAGTCGGAACCTTGCAGTGGAAGGCAAATAAATACGACGGAACGTTTGTCGGAACAACCGCAAGTTACGCGTCAATTCACAATTTATCCGTAGAAAAAGGGAGATTTTTTAACGAAGAGGAAGAAAATAATTTAGGCAGGGTAGTTGTGCTTGGCTTCGAGGTTAAAGAAAAATTATTCGGAGAAAACGATCCTCTGGGGGTCAATATTAAGATAAAAAAGGAAGAATTCAGAGTAATCGGAGTCGCCGAAAAAAAAGGGACCGCCGCTTTTGAAAATCAGGATGCTTTGGTATTTATTCCCGTTTCCACGGCTCAGAAGATAATGCTTGGCATCGATTATGTTTCTATCGCGAGAGTTAAAATAGATTCGGAAGAAAATACGTCTCAGGCAGTAGAAGATATCAGAAGAGCCCTGAGAGATCGTCACAATTTGGATAAAAACGAGCCAGACGATTTCAGTATCCGGGCGCAAACCCAGGCAATTGAAATTTTTTCTTCGATAACCGATTCTCTAAAATATTTTCTCGCGGCTATCGCGGCGATTTCCCTTTTAGTCGGAGGAATCGGGATTATGAATATTATGCTGATCGCGGTTGTCGAGAGGACGCGCGAGGTCGGGCTTCGTAAAGCCCTTGGGGCAAAAAATAGAAATATAATGAATCAATTTTTGGCCGAGTCGGTCGTGGTAACGCTTGTCGGCGGGATGATCGGGATTATTTTCGGGGCGGTGGTTTCATTTTTGGTCGCGGTTGTCGCGCGTCAATTGGGCTACGAGTGGGATTTTGTTATTTCTTATCAGGCGATTTTATTGTCCTGCTCTATTTCGGCTTTAGTCGGATTGATTTTTGGAATTTATCCGGCCAGGAAAGCGGCGAAACTTAATCCGATCGAGGCCTTGCGCTACGAGTGAGCGCAATACTAAGTTAACTGCATAAGAGTGAGTGAATATAAAATGAATTTTGATTTTTTAAAAACACCGGTCAAGATAGCAACAGACGCCCTTTTCCGTCACAAGTTGAGGGCGATTTTGACAGTACTTGGTATCACGGTAGGGATTACGGCGGTGATTGTAGTCCTATCGGCCGGCCGGGCGATTGAAGATTTTATTGTTGGGCAAGTAACGATGTTTGGCACTGATTATATTTGGGTTGAACCAAAAGTTCCGGCGACCGAGCACGTTTCGGCAGAAAACGCGTCTGGTATGGCTCAGGGAATTACTATCACTACAATGAAAGAATCGAATGCCGAAGAAATAAAAAAAATAAGCAACGTAAAAGATGTTTATGCCGGGCAAATGGGCCAGGCGGTTATGAGTTATGAAGATGAAAACCGGGTGGGAATGATATTCGGGGTAACAGCTTCTTTCAACGCCCTGGATACAGGAGAAATCGAGGAGGGGAGATTTTTTACTGACGGAGAAGACAAGGGGTTGTCCAAAGTTGTTGTGCTGGGCAGCAGGCTCAAAGAAAAGCTTTTTAGAGAAAATAACGCGATCGGGGAAAGAATAAAAATAAAAAAACAAAATTACAGGGTTATTGGAGTTATGAAGGAAAGGGGGAGTGCCGGAGTTTTTTCAATGGATGACATTGCCTTTTTGCCGCTCAGAACTTTGCAAAAATCAATTCTGGGAGTCGATTACATTATGTTCATTTATGTGCAGCTGGAAAATTCCTCTTTGGCCGAGATTACGGCCGATGAAATTACAATAAAAATAAGGGAGTTGCACGATATTGAAGATCCCAAAAAAGACGACTTCGCCGTTGCGACTGCCGATCAGGCAATGGAAATCATGGGAACAGTTACCGGCGCGATAAAACTTCTGTTATTCGCCCTGGCCTGCATTTCCCTCGTAGTCGGAGGCGTCGGAATTATGAACGTAATGTACGTGGCCGTAGCGGAGCGGACTTTCGAGATAGGTTTGCGCAAGGCTATTGGCGCCAAAAATAGCGATATTCTGAATCAATTCTTGGCCGAGGCAGTGGCAATTACTTTTCTGGGCGGTATAGCAGGTATTATTGTAGGCACCGGGTTGTCCTATGTCATCAGCGCAGTAGCCAATTCCTTCGGTTTCGCCTGGAAATTTTATTATTCTCCGCAGTACATACTTTTGGCGGCAGGTGTTTCGGTTTTGGTCGGACTGGTTTCCGGCCTTTATCCGGCGCGGGCGGCGGCCAAATTAGAACCAATGGTCGCTTTGCGTAAA
>CAYZNO010000085.1:0-3737 GCA_964479685.1 uncultured Gammaproteobacteria bacterium | reverse complement strand
CCAGCGCGCTGAGAGTTCACCTCCGAAGATGGTTTTCAAACGGAACATAGCTGTATTCAGACGCAAAAAGCTCTATCTCGCGCTTAAGACCCCCTATTTTTTTATTTTCAACCGCCGATTCTATGCGGGAAAACCAAAAATCGGCTTTTACCGACTCCTCGCCCGACTTGGCGAGTTCGCGTATTATGACGCAAAATTCCTCCATCAAAACAATCCTTATAAAAAGCGGAGTAATTTCCAGCTCCCTCAAACCCAAAGGTGTCTTTTTCTGGTAAGAAACAAAAAAAGCCGCGAGCAAATCCCGGCCCGTAAAAAATTCTGTTTTTTTAAAAAAAGACCTCAGAAGCGAATACATTCTCGGCGCCTTTCTGCCCCCGGGAATAATCTGCTGAGGCAAACGCTTAAGCCCTTTGCTGTTTAAACTTCTGGAAATATCGTCGACTGCTTCATTTATGATGTAGTTGTAGTTATCAAGCAAGATTTCCATTTCCTGCGGATTGGAAAATCTTATCTTTTGGCTGTTTATCACGCGCGCGGTCAAAGCACGCGTTTCTTTAAGCATTGAAACGGTGTAAGCGACAAATCTCTTGAGTTCGCCTATGTCAAAATCAAGATGCGCTTTTAAAGACAGCTCCTTGCCTAATTTTTCAACCTGAGGCAGTAAAAAATTTTCCGCTTCTTTCCGGTCCTGCTTCATATATGTATTATAACCGATAATTGGCGGGCTAAAAAATGCCCAATCTGCGGAGAACGGTTCTCTTCGCGAAGAGGTCAAACCTCAGCAGACAACAAAACTCGGCAAAAACAAACCGGCTCCCGTTTTTGGCGGGAGCCGGAGCGTTCAAAGAACTTCCTTAATTCAATATTACTATCGGATTACGGCAATTGCGGCCATGGGGTGTTGAGATTAAAGCAGTTTATCAGGTTAATCATATATTGCGTGGTTTTGTAAACATAACCGGTCGGTGTTTGGCCATTCGGCAATCCGTATTTCACCCACGGACTAAGAACCGCCTGCCAGTATTTCAACTGAAAATCTTCAACGGCTTTCTTTGTCATCGGGCCGAAGTATCCGGTAACAGGCAGATTCGCTCCCATGTATTTGTTCAAAAACATCTGAAGTTTTTTGACCTGTTCAGGGTTATTCTTTTTGCCCATCTTCAAAAAATCATTGAGATAAATTCCGCATGACTCGCCCAATACCTGGCCTCCGCCCGGACCTGTTGACGCGCCAAGCACGCTACCGCCCAAGGGAAACGCCGGCGGAAAATTACCGCCAAATCCCAAAGGACCGTTCGCGCCTCCGCCATTCGGCGTCGGGCTCGGAACCGGCGTCGGTTCGGGAGTCGGATTCGGAGTATCGGTGGGAGTCGGCGTCGGATTCGGCGACGGAGAAACGCACTGTTCTTCATTTTCGTCGTTCTGGAAATAAACCCAGGCGCTTGGATCTTCTCCGTCAAGAGTGACTATATGGACATTATCTGTTTCGCCACCGGGATAAACTTGAGTCCACCCGCAACGGTCCTCCTCAGAAACTGTATATGTTCCATAAGGAATACCTTCAAAAGTATAGCATCCGTCTTCTCCGTTTGTAACGCCGGACAATTGAAGTTCATCAACCGCTACTGTCCATCCACCCATGGGCTGGCCCAAATACATAACCGCCTGCGCTGTTTTCACAACCGTCGCCCAAATTTTATCCCAAAGGGATTCTTCCGAGGCAATCATTTCTCCGTAGTTATATTTACATACCGTAATTTCTCCGGTCGGTGTGGGGGTGGGCGTCGGAGTTGGAGTCGTTTGAACGCCGCAAATGTTGATTTTATAAACTTCGCTTCCGCCATAATCGTTATCGTCAATATACGCGGTCAATCCATCTTGCGAAACACTGCCGCGACCTAATACCTTCTCCGCGCTCTCCAAATTGGCGACATCCACGCCCAGAGTAGTATTCCCATCTATGTAATACTGTCCATCCCAGACAACTTCATGAGACACGCCGTTCACTTTGATTATATTCCTCATGTCGGACGGACATCCGCCGTGAGTTCCAATCGGGTCAAAATCGTAATGATTCATTGATAAAAGATTGTTTTGCACTTTAACCGAATCCCTGCCATCAACACAGGCTTCAAATACTAAACAACTTTCAGTTGGCGTCGGCGTGGGAGTAAAAGTTGGCGTTGGTGTTGGGCTTTCGGAAGGCATCGGACTTGGCGACGGTTCCTGTGTTACAGGCGCGTTAAATGCTACGCAATAATATATCCTGC
Organism: uncultured Gammaproteobacteria bacterium; assembly: GCA_964479685.1. GTDB lineage: Bacteria > Patescibacteriota > Patescibacteriia > XYB2-FULL-38-15 > XYB2-FULL-38-15 > JBGSRW01. The sequence continues at coordinate 1,467 of CAYZNO010000085.1, read as the reverse complement.
CCTTCTTCGGATCATCTATAAAATCAAAGTTATCATATTTGTAAACATCCGTATGGCAATACATTTCCGCTGAAACATTCTGATTGGTATTTGCGCCGGTGAATTGAATATAACCTTCTTTCAAAATTTCTCTTACCCTTATTTGTTTCAAGTCGCCCAAAGTAACGACGGTCTGCGCGATGCCGTTTGAATTGGTCGGTCCAAACGTCATCCAAGGACTACCCGCCTCTCCGGTTTCATCACCAGGATTCTCCGTGCCGCCCGGCGCCCACTGAAAATTCCAACCCTCAGCAAGAGAGCATCCTTTATGATTTTTTATCCAATCGGAAGCGGTTTTTTTCTTTATTTGTTTTGAAGAACCGCTGTTTCCCCAATTTGGAAGCATTGACTCATCTTCACAAACCACCTTTGTCGCGATAATTGTCGCCGTTTTCGGAGTTGGGGTCGGCGTCGCGGTTGGAGTTCCGGTCGGGGTCGGCGTTGGATCATTATATTCGTCATCGTCCGTTTGGCTCTCACAACCCGGGTCATTCATATCGGTAAAGCCGTCTTGGTCATCATCGGCCCCATTAAAGCAAGCGTAAGCCGGATCATCCGATTCGTTGTCGTCAGTCCCCGAAGAACAACCCCTGTCGGCTTCATCCATATTCCCGTCCTGGTCATTATCCATCATATCCGAACACTGCGGAATATAAGTATTTGTGATTGTGCAGGAATATTCTTCGCCTACCTCAAGCGTTATGTCGCCTTCCTCGTCGCAATCACCGCTAAAAGAAGGCAAGTAATTGCCGAAACCTTCCTCGCGCACCGTGTAAATTCCGGCGTTCATTTCTATTTCAACGCCGCTTGTGACTTGGGTATCTCCGACATAAAGATTAAAATCGGAAACTTGTTTATCTCCGCCCTCAACAACTTTTGTTACCGTTATCTTCGGAGCAAGATCATTGTTCGTAACGGTGCAGGTATAGCTTCCGCCGGCGGCCATGGTAAGAGTGCCTGACGAATCGCAATCGCCGGAATATGTGGCAAAATAACCTGCTGTTTCCAATTCGTTTACGGTATAAGTTCCGGGATTAAAAGCCGTCGCTTGGCCTCTTGTAACTTCGGTATTTCCGACTCTTAAAGTAAAGTCATCAGCTTCCAAAGTCCCGCCGTCATCATTTACGACTTCTTTATTGACAGTTATCACCGGCTTAAATTGAGCGCAATCGGAATCGGCAAAGTCGGTCTGGCCGTCGTTGTCGTTATCAATTTGGTCGGTGCAACGGGCTACCGAATTTTCCAAAACGGTATAATAAACCTTAACTCCAACAGAATCCAACCATGCGTTGCCAGAAGCATAGGCTGTTCCAACTTTAATCTTGAAGGTGGCGTCAGCAAAATCAGCTACAGTCCACGTCTTTCCCCACTTATCGGTGGGGCCACCGAGTATTTGTGTTGTATCGGAATTAGTCAAGGTCGCTGTTT
>CAYZNO010000084.1:0-3739 GCA_964479685.1 uncultured Gammaproteobacteria bacterium | reverse complement strand
GGCGAACATTACGACCCGTATTGCTTTTGCCGTTGCTTCCGGAACAGACTCCCGGACGATTCTCGATACCTCAGGAGCGGAAAAATTGCTCGGCCGCGGTGATATGCTCTACATCTGTCCGGATCTCGGAAAACCAAAAAGATTGCAGGGAGCTTTTGTCAGAGACCATGAAATACATAAAGTTACCGAATACTTAAAGGCCGAGGAAGAACCAGAATATATTGAAGAAATAACGCAAAAACCGTCGTTCGGCGCCTCAGTGCCCGGCTTTGATTTCGGCGGCGGAGGCGACGACGATGAACTGCTTGGCGAAGCCAAAGAAGTTATTATGCAAGCCGGGAAAGCGTCCGCTTCGCTTCTACAGCGCCGGCTCAAGGTTGGCTATGCCAGAGCCGCCAGACTGCTTGATCTTCTTGAAGAACAAGGAATTATTGGACCGGCCGACGGAGCCAAGCCACGGGATATTTTAATAGCCGGAGCCGCTAAACCCTCCGGGGAAAATTTTGACGAAGAAGAAAATTTTGATGAAGAAGAAAATGGTTAATTTGGATAAAAAAATAAATCTTTCAGAAAACCAAGGCTGGAGTATTTCGAAAATACGCGACAAATCAGTAGGCGAAATTCTGGAAGAAACGAGAAGAGAACAAAACCTATCCATCGAAACAATCTCCCGAACACTTAATATCCACCCCGGCCATCTCTTTGCGCTCGAATCCGGTAACTACCAAAAAATGCCCGGCGGAGTTTACTTGGAAAAAATTTTTGAAAATTACGTTAATTTTCTCAACATTGATTTTGGGAGCATTAAAAAAAAATTCGATAAGGAGCTAGGCGCGTCGAGAACCACGAAACGACAAACATTTACTCCTAAAATCTCCCAAAAAAATTTCATTATCACCCCGCGCCTCCTAAAAATAGCCTTTGCCGCGATTGCCGTTATCCTGCTCCTTGTCTATCTCGGATTTGAAATAAATAATATTTTCGCTCCGCCGCCCCTTTCGGTGACAAGTCCGATTGATAATTTAATAACAAGCGAACCAAGAATAGAGATCGTCGGCCAGACCGCAAAAGAAGTAAAAGTCAAAATAAACGATCAGGAAATACAACCCGACGCGCAGGGAGAATTCCGGGAATCAGTCCTCCTCCAGCCCGGCCTCAACGTGATCAAGGTATCTGCCGTAAAAAAACGCAGCCGGGAAAATATAATTTATAGACAAGTTATTTTGAAATAAAAAATTAAAAGTAAAATAAAAATATGACTAAAGAAAACAAAGAAAAAAACGCCGACAAATTCAAAGCGGCCCAAGAAGCGATAAGCCAAATCAAGGAAAGATTCGGTGACGGATCAATTATGAAATTGGGCGAAGCCAAAAAGATGGAGGTTGAATCTGTACCGACCGGCTGTCTCTCGCTCGATCTGGCGCTGGGAGTTGGCGGGATGCCGCGCGGCAGAATTATTGAAATTTTCGGCCCTGAGGCCAGCGGCAAAACAACTTTAGCCCAGCACGTCATCGCCGAAATTCAAAAAGCGGGCGGAATCGCTGCTTTTGTCGACGCCGAACACGCCCTTGACCCTGAGTATGCCCAAAAAATTGGTATTAAAATCGATGACCTTCTGATTTCCCAGCCCGATACCGGAGAACAAGCCCTGGAAATTGTGGAAACTCTTGTCCGCTCCGGCGGAGTTGACGTAATTGTCGTTGATTCAGTTGCCGCCCTTGTGCCAAGAGCCGAAATAGAAGGAGAAATGGGCGACCAGCACATGGGTCTGCAGGCCAGGCTTATGTCGCAAGCGCTCCGGAAACTTACCGGCATCATTTCCAAAACAAAAACTGTTTTAATTTTCATTAACCAGATTAGGCAAAAAATCGGCATTGTCTTTGGCAATCCGGAAACAACTACCGGTGGAACAGCTTTAAAATTTTATTCTTCTGTCCGCGTCGAGGTCCGCCGGGCCGCTCAAATCAAACAGGGGGATCAAATTATTGGAAATCGGGTCAAAGCCAAAATCGTCAAAAATAAAGTTGCTCCCCCTTTCCGAACCTGCGAATTTGACATTATGTACAACGAAGGAATTTCCCTTTCCGGAGATCTTCTCGACACGGCCGTCATTTATAAAGTTGTGGCTAAAAATGGAAATTCGTACAGCTTCGGGGAAGAAAAATTAGGAGTCGGAAGGGAAACGGCTAAAAAATACCTTAAAGACAACCCTAAACTAATGGCTCAAATCAGAAAATTGGTTTTAGATGCCTCCCAAGCCGCCGCAGAAAATACAGCAGTCACGGAATAAAAATATAAAATGAAAACTCGGCTCATTCAGGGCCGAGTTTTTTAATTCTTTGAAACGCGTTTGACTACGCTCTTTCGGCGTATTCGCCGGTTTCCGTATTAATAATAACTGCATCGCCCTCTTTAATAAAAAGCGGTGCCCGAATTTTTAAACCGGTTTCTAAAGTTACCTCCTTGGTTACCCGACCGGAAGCAGTGTCGCCTTTTACGCCCGGTTCAGCTTCGGTAACCTTATAAGTAACTTTCTTGGGAAATTCGCAGGTGATTGGTAAACCGTCGGAAAAAAGCAAAATCACCTCAAGGCCTTCTTTCAAATATTTTTCGAATCCGGCCAAAACTTCCGCTCCCACTTCAAACTGTTCATAATTCGTATTATCCATGAAAGCAAATTTTTCGCCACTAGCATACAGGTACTGCACCCTCCTTTTTTCAAGATCTACGAGATCCACCTTTTCGCCAACTTTAAAAGTATTTTCCAACATTTTACCGCTCTTCAAATTTTTTAATTTAGTCCGCACAAAAGCCGACCCCTTGCCCGGCATAATATGCTCAAACTCAACTACGAGATGAGGGTCATTTTTCCATAAAATAACCACTCCCCGTTTTATGTCTTGCGTTGAAGCCATAAATTTTTAATTTAGATTTTAAAATTTAGATTTTTAAAAAATGTCTTTAGCCGGAAAAAATTGCACTTCTTCAATATTTTTAGAATCGGTAAAAAGCATGACTATCCGATCAACGCCCATAGCAATCCCACCCGAAGACGGAATACCGGAAGAAAGCGCCTCGATGAAATCATCGTCAATATCGTAAACATTTTTCTTAAGCTCGGCTCTTTGACTTTTTTCTTCAAGCAATCGCTTCTTTTGCTCCTCCGGATCGATCAATTCGGAAAAAGCATTGCCGAGTTCCAGTCCTCCCGCGTACACTTCAAACCTTTCGGCATAGCGCGGATCACTCTTTTTTTTACGCGCCAGAGCCGCCATCTCCGCTGGCCAGTCAAAAATAATTACCGGCTTTGGCTGAATGAGCTGCGGCTCTATTTCGTTTAAAAATATTTTGAAGAAAATATCGTCGAAACGATCGACCGAACCAACCGCGTAACCTTTGGCCAGAGCAGCCGCGGTCAGAGAATCCCGATCTAAAATCACGTCCAAATCTATTTTAACATAATTTTGGAAAACTTCCCTCACCGTCAATCTCGGCCATGGCGGCGTTAAATCTATTTCTTTGCCCTGATAAATTATTTTGTTGTTCTCAATATTCAACCCGCGGGCTATGTACTGGAACATTTTTTCCGTATCGTTCATAATATCGTGGTAATCTGCCTCGGCCCGGTACCACTCCAAAATCGTAAACTCCGGGTTATGTAAGCGGTCGACCTCTTCGCTTCCTCGGAAACTTTTGCAAATCTGGAAAATCTTGGGAAAACCGGCCGCCAGTAATTTTT
>CAYZNO010000083.1:0-3860 GCA_964479685.1 uncultured Gammaproteobacteria bacterium | reverse complement strand
AAATTATGAAAATTTCGCCAAGCCATATCAATACCTAAAATTTTTCTTAACTTTCTTTTTTATTTACCTGCACATCTTCCTGGTTTATTCTTCGCTCCAGCAAACTCCGCCGCGGGCCAGTTTAATTTTCAATATTCCTTTCTCGCTGCTTTTCATCCTGATTGGCTGGCTTCTGCCGAAATTCAAACGAAATTTTTTCGCCGGTATCCGGACGCCATGGACTTTGGTTTCCGACAAGAATTGGGAGAAGACGCACGAATTCGGCGGTAAAACTTTCATTGTTGCCGGCGTACTGAGTTTCATCTCTGCGTTTTTTGGCGGAGAGGTAAGCTTTATAGTTTTGATTTCCAGTATTTTATTGGCTTCAGTCCTCACCGTAATTTACAGTTATTTGGAATATAGAAAAGATAAAAAATAATCTTAATTTTACGAAAATGAAAAAAATGAAAATCGTTTCCCGACTCGGCCTTTGCGGCGTTATTTTAGTAATTTTTAACTTCATATTTTTGGCGCCGAAAATTGTTTCGGCTGCTGCTGACATTTGCGGTAATCCTTATTTTCCCCTCCGGCCCGGTGATGAAATAGAGTACAAAAATACCGGGGTTGGCGAAGAATCTTATTATACTCTGAAAGTCTTGGAATCGGAGCAGGATGGGGTAGTGAAAATAAGATATGAGTTTGGCGACGAAAGGGGAGTAACGGTTGACCAGGATCTTTTTTGCGATGACGGGCGGATAAGGACAAATACTTATGTAAATTTATCTTCCGGGCAGGGCGGAGTTGAGATGACAAGCGATACAGAGGGGGTTGAGGGAGATTTAATGCCAAAAGATATAAAAGTTGGTTCGGTTTGGACGACAAAATACACTATGGCGACAAAATTTCAGGGTGCGGATGTTCCGGCTGGTTTTGGCGGGATGAAGATGACGATCAAATCGGAGAATAAAGTTTTGAGCGAAGAAAAGATTACCATCCCGGCGGGAACTTATACGGCTCTGAAAGTCGAAGTAACAAGTTCGATAGATGTGGCAATGCCCGAAATGAAGGTTCCGGGTTATTCGGGGAGCGAGATAAAGTTTCCTGTTTCTTCGGCCAGCAGCATGACTTTTTACGAGTGGTGGGCCAAGGGAGTCGGGCTCGTTAAAGTAACTTCAACTGGAGCGGGCGGCAAATGGGAAACGGTGGCAACAAGAGCCTCGGTTTCCGGCCTTCCTTTTTTGGATAATCCAACGGTTGAAGCGATCGCAGAGAAGGGTGTAGCGCCGGCCGCCGCAGCTGTTGCTGTCGCCAATTCGGCGCTCGCCGCCCAGGCGACTCTTTCGGTGGACATTTTCCGTTATTTGTCGTTTTTCCTGAGTCAGCCGGTTTTAATGATCAAACGGCGTAAAAGAAAGGCTTGGGGCACGGTTTACAATTCTTTGTCGCGTTTGCCGGAAGATTTGGTGATTGTGAGGTTACGCGACGAAGTAAGCGGGAAAATCATCAGTAGCGAAGTAACCGATAAGGCAGGACGTTTTTCGTTTCTTGTTCCGGCCGGTAAATACCGTCTTGAAGCAATGAAAGCTAATTTTGTTTTTCCGAGCGTTTTTGCCAAAGACAAGAAAGAAGATATTCAATATCTTGATGTTTACCACGGCGAGACAATTGAGGTGGGCGCCGAGGGGGCGGTTATAACGCCCAACATTCCGATTGATCCGGCCGGTAAAGATTTGGCGGACGCGGCACTGGTCAAAAAAGACCGCTGGCATAAAATTCAGGGATACGTAGCTTTGATCGGTCCGTTGTTGGGCCTCGTTTCGTATATAATCAAACCCTCCTGGCTTGTTGGACTTCTTTTCCTTTTAGGTATAATTGTTTATCTTTTTTTCCGCCGTTTCGCTACTGTTAAAGCTCCGAAGAGTTGGGGTATTATAAAAGAAACCGGAGAGGTTGCGGTCCCGGGAGCGGTACTTAGAATTTTTGCCGAGGAGTATAATAAACTTATTGATTCGAGGGTTTCCGATAATAGGGGGCGTTATAATTTTCAGGTTGGTAACAGTCAGTTCTATCTAACCGTAACCAAGGACGGATATGAAAAGAAAAAAACCGAACTTTTTGATTTTACAAAGTCGTCCGAGCCGGAAATTATTGCCAATGATATACAAATCAAAAAATTAACCTAATAATTTAAAATTATGTCCGAACAAAAATTTACCGCCGAAGAAGCTAAAAAAATCGGGGAAGAGTTGGGAATCGACTGGAGCAAATTTGATGTCGAACAATTCAGAAGAGGGATGGACGTTGAACTTGAGCACGGCACGCGCGATCCACACACTAATGTAACAAACGACGATGCATTAATGACCGGGAAAATTGCCCTGGCCCACCTGAATGAGTTTCCCGATTATTACACCAGACTGGATAAAATGGAAGAGGAGGCTGAAGAATTTTGGGAGCAAAAATAATTTATAATAAAAAACACGGCTTGAGGTATTTCCGAGCCGTGTTTTTTATTTTTTTATTGAACTGTTATGGAGTAGTCGTTACTGTAGAAAACGCAGCCGCCGCCGCCGTTGTAGGCGCAAACACGGAAGTGGTAAGTTCCCGGATTTTTTACATCCCAGGCGTAGCCGCCCTTAAGATCGGTAGAAGAGATATAGACTGCCTCATTCCCGGGATATGACGGGTTGGGTTCAGAACCTTTTACCAACTTGTAACCGTAAGGCGCGTTGCCAGAAAGAGCCCAGGAGAGGTAAAGAATCCTTTCGGTTTTTACCCAGCCGGTAAGAGCCAAGGTTCCATAAACATCTCCCTTTCCGGTCTCGCCGCTTGATTTGGCGGTTACTTTAAGGTCATTGCTGTAGGTTCCGCACGATCCGCCTTCGTAGACACAAACTCTGAAATGCCACGCCTTGTCATCTTTAATTTTCCAAAGATAACTTTTTGTTTCCGGGCTTAGGAATATTGCATCGTCTCCAGGATAACTCGGGTAAGAACTGAGGGATCTGACTAATTTAAAGCCTTTTGGCGCGGCAATGCCAGACAAGGACCAGGAAAGATGGATTCCGTCCGATCCGGCCCAGCCCTTAAGATAAAGAGGTGACGCCTGGACTGTTTTGCCCTCTTTAGTAACTGTTATTGTTTTTTCCGCCGCGTTTCCCGAATCATCCTTAACTTTCACGGTAATTTTATTTTCTCCGGTTTTTAAAGTGACAACTTTTTCAAAAGAGCCGTCTTTATTTGTTATTTCCGTTCCGTTGACCCAGACTTTGACGCCGGCTTCGGTTGTTCCCTTAACCGCAACTTTGTAAAGTTCAGTTTTAATGCCGTCGAGTGGTTCAATAATTTTTATTTCCGGCGGAGTTGCGTCGTTTAAAATTCCCAACGGGTAAGATTTTCCGCTATCCTCATTGCGATTCCAGGAGAAAAAACCGTCTTGAGCGGTTTCTTCTTTTGGCAACGGAATTTTTTGGGCGGAGTCTTCAATCGGTTTTTCCATGTCAACAATCAATTCTTCGCCTTCACTGACCTCTTTTTCAAGAGATTCCTCGTTCTTTTTTATTTTTACTTTGACTTTGCTTTCAACGACTTTAACAATTACTTTTTTCTCGCCCTTTTTGACCCAGTTGGAAGTTTCAGTGGCGACTCCGAAAGCCGTGCCAAGTGCAACAGTCTCGGTGTTTCCGGATTTTATGGTGTAAGTTAAACCAGAGGTTTTGTTGACTCGGCTGTAGGTTTCTCCGGCTATTTCCAGGATGGTTATTTTTTGATTATTGATTTCCTCCAGGATGACATGAGTATTTTCGTCAAGACGGAGGGCGCTACCCTCGTCAAATTCCAGAACTGCTTTGCTGCCTTCGCCGGTTCTAAGTTGCGACTGA
>CAYZNO010000082.1:0-4137 GCA_964479685.1 uncultured Gammaproteobacteria bacterium | reverse complement strand
ATGCGGTCTTCTTTTTCCCCCTTTAATGTCTTATCGCCGCTTCTTATTAGTTTCCCGATCTGGCTTACCCATTCGGTAATATTTTCAAATTGAAAATTTTCCAGGACCGAACCGAGCCGGAGGAAAGGGTTAAAATTTGGAAGGAAAGTTGACTGTACAAAAAAGAGAGGGACAATGACGGCCGCGACTATGGCCGACTTCCAGAAAAAGGAACGTTTTTTGGGCGGTTGCGCCAACTCTTCGGTTTTTTCCAAGAGATTTATTTTCATGCCGTAATTTTGTAATAGTTTTTTGTTATTGTTAAAACATCCGACAAATTTTTTTCGGTTCGAGTTTATGTTATATAACTATATAACAAAATCAACAAAAGATGAAATCAGGCGCCAAAATATGTCTAAATACGCCTAGATAAGTCCGTTTTTTCTCTATTTGTGGATAGCTTGCCGTGATAAAGTTTCTGTGGTACAATGGGATTACTTTTGGTATCGAAATTTATAGCCGATTTTAGGACGCATAGCTCAGCTGGTTAGAGCGCTGTCCTCACACGACAGAGGTCTCTGGTTCGAGTCCAGATGCGTCCACCACGAACAAAATTTGGTTTCAGTACAACGTCTGTTGGGCTTAGGGTAAATTTTCGGTGGCCCAGCGTATAATCGACAAAAATCAAATTTTGCACATGGTTCATTGTCAAAAAATAATAATTTCTTTTTAAAGATAATTTACTTAATAAAAAATATGGGTTTTTTCGAAGGAGAAAATAAAGAGGAGCTGGAAGTTTTTGGGGAAGCGGAAAATAAAGAATCTTCCGCTGGCAAGAGCGAAAAAGCGGGAAAATTCAAGCGAGCGACGGAATACGCCCTCGAGATTATTAAAGTGGTTTTAATTTCGCTGGCGATTATTATTCCGGTCCGCTATTTTTTGATTCAGCCCTTTTACGTCAAAGGAGCATCGATGGAGCCGAATTTTTACGATCACGAATATTTGATAATCAACGAAATAAGTTATCGGTTTAACAGTCCCGAGAGAGGGGACATTGTTGTTTTTGAATATCCCCGTGATCCGAGTCAGTATTTTATAAAAAGAGTAATTGGTTTGCCTGGAGAAACGGTAGAGATAAAGGATGGTGTGGTTACAATTTTTAACAAAGATAACAGTTCGGGTGTTATTTTGGAAGAAAAATATCTCGATCCGGAGACTAAAACTTACGGCGACCGGACCGTTGCCCTTGGTTCCAATGAGTATTTTATTATGGGGGACAACCGTCTGGCCAGTTTCGATTCGAGAAGTTTTGGACCGATTGATCGGAAATACATTGTTGGAAAAGTTTGGGTAAGAGGATGGCCGCTTGATAAGGTAAAAGTTTTTGAAGAGCCGGATTATGGTTTTTAAAATCTTGATAACGGTAATTTAATTTTCAATATGCCGAAAAAGAAAATTCAGAAAAAAATAAAAAAAATAAAAGAAGCAATTAAAAAGCCGCGGTAGGAGCGGGCTGTTCCGGCCGAAACAAGAAGACCCAGAGGCTTTCAGTCGCTCCGCGGAATGAAAGATATTTTGCCGGGAGAGAGTCGCTATTGGGATTTTGTCCGGAACAAGGCGGAGAATTTTGCCCAAAATTATGCTTTCGACTGGGTTGAAACGCCGATTTTGGAAGAAACAGCCCTTTTCAACCGGGCGATCGGCGGAGAAACCGATATAGTATCAAAGGAGATGTTCACCTTTGTTGATCGGGGCGGCGACAACGTTTGTCTTCGTCCGGAAGCGACGGCTTCAATTGTCCGTTCTTACATTCAGCACGGCATGATCAATTTGCCGCAGCCGGTAAAATTTTTCTATTTCGGCCCAATGTTCCGGCACGACCGGCCGCAAGCCGGGCGGCTCCGGGCTTTTCACCAGTTCGGTTTCGAAGCGCTCGGCGAAGCGCATCCGATTATTGACGCGGAAATAGTTTTTTTGGTTTATAACCTGCTTCAGGAATTGGGTTTAAAAATAAATGTCCAGATAAACAGCATCGGCTGCCCAAAATGCCGGGAGTCCTATAAAAATAAACTGATTAATTATTACCGTGACCGGCGCTCCTCGCTTTGCGAGGATTGCAAAAAGAGACTCGTAAAAAATCCGCTCCGGTTGCTTGACTGCAAAGAGGAAGGCTGCCAGCCGGCTAAGGAAGAAGCGCCGCAGATTGTTGATTATCTTTGTGATGATTGTAAAAATCATTTTGTCCGCGTTCTCGAATATCTTGATGAGGCGGGAGTTTCATACAATCTTAATTCTCAACTGGTCCGAGGTCTTGACTATTACACAAAGACGGTTTTTGAATTTTTTCCGGAAGCGGCCGGCGAGGCGGGAGACAAGCCGGATGCTCTTGGCGGCGGTGGAAGATACGACGGACTGGCGGAAATTTTGGGCGGCCGGCCGACTCCGGCCTGTGGAGTTGCTCTGGGGGTTGAACGGCTGATTTTGAAGATTAAGGAAGTGGACCCCAATCTCGCGCCGGCGAAGGCTCCGGATGTTTATCTTGCCCAACTTGGCGAGCAGGCGAGGAAAAAATCGTTTGGATTGATTGAAAATTTAAGAAAGGCCGGTGTTTCCCTTTCTCATAGTCTTTCCAAGGATGGATTAAAAAAACAGCTTGAAATTGCCAATAAGATCGGGGCAAAATACGCCTTAATTCTCGGGCAAAAGGAAGTTTTAGATGGCACGGCAATTATCAGGGATATGGAGGGAGGTACCCAGGAAACCATTAATTTTGATAAAATCGTCCAGGAGGTTCGAAAGAAGCTTGCAACATAGATTGGCAGTATGGCGAATTAATTAAAAATGTAATATAATTTAAGAAAGAGAGGTGAAAGAATGGCTCAAGAAGTTAAAAGAAAAAGAGGGGAAACGTTTGAAAGTATGATGCGCCGCTTCAGCCGCCGGGTCCAGCAAAGCGGAAAATTATTGCAGGCTAAAAAAATCCGTTTTTATACCAAGGATAAAAGCAAAAATCTGCAACGCGCCTCAGCTCTCCGCCGGGAAGAAATTAAACAAAAGCGGGAGTACCTGAAGAAAGTGGGAAAACTCAAGGAAGAGTTTGGCGACGCGAGAAATAAATTTAGAAGGTAACTTTATACGCTGCCATGAATCTGAAAGAACAAATTGAAAAAGATCTGGTCGGCGCCCGTAAAGAAAGAAATGAAGCCGTGGTTTCAACTCTCGGTATGCTTCGGGCTGCCATAGTGAACGCGGAAATTGCCGGCGGTAGAAAAGAATTTTCTGACGAGGATATAATTAAAGTGATAAATTCCGAAGTAAAAAAGCATAAAGATTCGATTTCCGAATATGAAAAAGGCGGCCGGGCCGATTTGGCCGATAAAGAAAAAAAAGAAATGGAAATTCTGGCCAAATATCTGCCGGCCGAGCTTCCGGAAGAAGAAATTAAGAAAATTGCCGAAGAAAAAATCAAAGAACTGGGAGCGGCCGGCCCGGGAGATTTCGGCAAAGTGATGGGGGCGGTAATGAGGGCGGTCGGCGGACGGGCAGAGGGAGACGCGGTAAGCAAAGTGGTGAAGGAATTGTTGGGTTAAAGAGAATTTTTTGATAAAATTGTTAAATGGCCGGGGTTGGCCGTTTAACCATGTAGCCATTTAAACATGAGGCTACCGCAGAAGAAATTTTTGAAGATCATCTTAATCCTGTTTTTAGCGGCAGGAGGTCTTTTGTTTGTCCAAAACGTTTTTGCCCAGGATTTTGGCATTAACGCGGTCAATGAAGAAATTGCCCTACAGGGCGGTGATCCGAGGGTGATTGTCATGAAAATTATCCGGGCAGCGCTTGGATTCCTGGGGATTATAGCCTTGATTATCGTGCTTTATGGCGGATTTGTCTGGATGACTTCTGGCGGCAATGAGGAAAAAATTTCCAAGGCGAAAAAGATTCTGACCAACGGAATAATCGGGTTGATAATTATTTTGTCGGCTTTCGGAATTACCCAATGGGTTATCAGTACTCTTCTCGGAGCAGCCGGTCCGGGGGCGGGAGGTGGCATTTCTGGTCCGCCGGCGGTTGGACGCTACAGCGGCGCCCTGGGCAACGGGATTATTGAAAGCCATTATCCGCCGCGCGGCGGAACCGGTATTGCCAGGAATACAAAAA
>CAYZNO010000081.1:0-4289 GCA_964479685.1 uncultured Gammaproteobacteria bacterium | reverse complement strand
CCCCCCGTAGCCCCAGCCGCCGTAGTAGCAGCCGCGATAGCCCATTAAAATAACGGGATGAGCTTCAACTGTTCGCGCCATGGCACGTACTAGAACGGCCTGGGCCGACATGAGGTCAGCCGACGCCGCCTCAACCGGACCGGCGCCCATGAGGCCGTCCTGGGAGTATTCCACTCCACCAGAGCGGAAACCCACGGAGCTCCAATAGCATCCGGACATGGCAAAAACCGCCAAAACCACGAGAAACCTCATGTTCGCCTCCCTTGGGGCCCAAAGCCCCTTGTTTTGATATAAAAGGAACCATCCATACCTCCATTAAGAGGCAGGACATTTTACTTTATCACAAAATGGAATTTTCGTCAAGAGACCTGAAATCTCTTAAGTTAGCCAAAAAAATAATTTTTTCCGCTGTTTTCACTAATCAATAATCTGGTTTTTGTGGATAAATTGTTTATAACTGCCAAAAAATCTCTTGACAGCCCTAAAACACCCTGCTATATTAAAGGTAATAACATAAATCCCCTACTTTACTTGTTGTAAAATTACGCAAGGAACACCCGGGCAAAACGTCCCGGAAGTTCAAAAAAAGTGAGGGATAATCCTGCCAAAAATCCGCCAGTGGCGGAGCGCAAATAATAACTGCACATCGGGCAGCGGGAAAAATTTGATTTATCCTCTTAGACTCACTCTAAAAAGAGGAGGGAGCTCTTTTTGTGTTCTTTGATTAAAGATTACAAATCCGTGAAAAAAATTGCCAGATAATTAGAAACAGCGCAAAACAATTTTTCAAATTAAAAATTTATAATTCATACTTTATAATTCATAATTCTTATGTCCCCCAAAGCCGCACCGCGCAAATTTTTTACCAAATTCCATGAAGCCGCTCCCCTTCCCGATTTGATAGAATTGCAGAAAAAATCTTACGAGTGGTTTTTCAAAAAAGGCCTGGCCGAACTTTTTGAAGAAATATCGCCGATTAAGGACATTATGGGCCGCGACCTTGAACTTTCTTTTTTGGATTATTACCTTGACGAACCGAAATTCGACGAACTGACGAGCAAGGCCAAAAATATAAACTTTGAAGCGCCGCTCCGGGTCAAGGCCAGTTTAGCCAATAAAAAAACGGGGGAACTTAAAGAGCAGGAAATTTATCTCGGGGACATGCCCTTAATGACCGACCGGGGAACTTTTATCATAAACGGCATTGAACGCGCCGTCGTTTCGCAATTGGTGCGATCGGCCGGCGTTTTTTTTACCTCGGAAATTTACCATGGCAAAAGATACTACGGCGCGAAAATTATTCCGAACCGCGGCGCCTGGCTTGAACTTGAAACCGACCAGTCCGGAGTCATCTGGGTAAAAATCGACCGTAAAAGAAAAGTCGCCGTCACTTCTCTCTTGCGCGCTTTTGGTTATGGCATTGATGAAGAAATTCTCTCTCTTTTTAAGGACGTTGATACTCATCCGGAAATAAACTACATAAAAAATACTTTGGAAAAAGATATTGCTCATTCCGAAGAAGAGGGTTTGAAAGAAGTTTACAAAAGAATCCGGCCGGGCGATCTCGCTACTCCGGACAACGCCCGCTCGCTGATTTACGCAATGTTTTTCCGCTTTGATCGCTACGATTTCAGCATGGTCGGCCGTTATAAATTCAATCAGCGCTTCGGTATTAAAGAAGAAACCAAGGATACGAAAGAAAACAGAATCTTCCACCGTGAAGATTTGGTTACTATCATTAAAGAAATCATCAGGCTGAATATCACCCAGGATCCGGCCGACGATATTGACCATCTTGGCAACCGCCGCATCAGAGCGGTCGGTGAATTGGTGCAAAACCGCTTCAGAATCGGCCTTGCCAGAATGGAACGCATTGTCAAAGACCGCATGAGCACGATTGACGTAACCGCCCTCACTCCGAACAAACTGATCAACGCCAAACCGGTTATCGGCGCGGTCAAAGAATTTTTCATGTCCTCACAACTTTCCCAATTCATGGATCAGACCAACCCGCTGGCCGAACTTGAACACAAGCGCCGTCTCTCTTCAATGGGACCGGGCGGTCTTTCCCGCGAACGAGCCGGCTTTGAGGTCCGCGACGTCCATCCGACCCATTACAGCCGAATCTGTCCGATTGCCACTCCTGAAGGTCCGAACATCGGCTTAGTCGGCCACCTCTCTTCTTATGCCAGAGTCAATGAATACGGCTTTATCGAGGCGCCCTACCGCAAGGTAATTAAGGAAGTGCCAAACGACGGAAAATCGGCAAGCGGAGAAATTCTGCGCGAAGATATTGCCGGCCAAAAAGGCGGAACCAAAATTACTAAAGAAATAGCCTCAGCCTTTGCTAAAGATAAAAATTTAAAAACTATTCTCTTGAAGCCGCGCGTGGCAAACGAGGTAGTTTATCTAAACGCTTTTACCGAAGAAAAATCTATAACTACTCCCGCCACCACTCCGATCGACGAAGACGGCTACTTTTTATTTGAAAAAACCGGTGTCAGAAAATACGGCAACCCGAGCGTTGAATATGTCTGGAACATCGACTATATGGATGTTTCTCCAAAACAGATCGTAAGTATCGGCACAGCCCTCATCCCTTTTCTTGAACACGATGATGCTATCCGGGCGCTTATGGGCACAAATATGCAGCGGCAGGCCGTTCCGGTTATCAATCCCCAGGCTCCGATTGTCGGAACCGGCGTTGAAGGCCGGGCTGCTAAAGATTCCGGACACTTAAAAATTGCCGAAGCAGCGGGCAAAGTTGTTGAAGTTGAAGGCGACAAAATCCATGTTTTGGAAGGCAAGGATAAATTCAAAGTCTACCGCCTCAATAAATTCTGCCGGTCGAACGCTTCAACCTGTATCAACCAACGGCCGATCGTGGAAAAAGGTCAAACTATCGAAAAAGGAGATGTTTTGGCGGACGGTCCGGCAACCGACGGCGGAGAGTTAGCGCTTGGCCAAAATGTTCTCGTCGCCTTTATGGCCTGGGAAGGCTATAACTACGAGGATGCTGTCATTCTTTCGGAAAAAATCGTCCGCGACGACCGCTATACCTCCATCCATATTGAAAATTACCAGATTGATGTCCGCGATACCAAACTCGGACCGGAAGTCGTGACAAACGACATTCCGAACGTCAGCGAAGAAAAACTGAAAAATCTCGACGAGAATGGAATCATCAGAATCGGAGCTAAAGTTTCTTCCGGTGATATCTTGGTCGGAAAAATAACCCCCAAGGGTGAAACCGAACTTTCAGCCGAAGAAAAACTTCTTCGGGCTATTTTCGGCGAAAAAGCCAGGGATGTCCGTGATACTTCTCTTTACCTTGAACACGGCGAGCACGGCAAAGTTGTCGATATTAAAACTTTTTCCCAGGAAACCGGAGACAAACTGCCGCCCGGCGTTATTAAATCCATTCAGGTCGCGGTTGCTGATCTCCGCAAACTCCAGGTAGGAGACAAATTGGCTGGCCGCCACGGCAACAAGGGTGTTGTCTCTAAAATTGTCCCGATTGAAGATATGCCTTTCATGCCCGACGGCACGCCAATCGATGTTATTCTCTCGCCGCTTGGTGTTGTCTCCCGCATGAATATCGGACAAATTCTTGAGACGCACCTGGGTATTGCCGCAAAAAATCTGGGATACAAGGTGATGACCCCGGTACTTGCCGGCATCGAAGAACAGACGATCAAAGAAGAACTCAGAAAGGCGGGATTCCCTGAGGACGGTAAAATTACTCTTTATAACGGAAAAACCGGCGAGCCATTTGATCATAAAACAACTGTCGGACAGATTTACATGCTGAAACTAAACCACATGGTTGAAGACAAAATTCACCAGCGTTCAATCGGCCCTTATTCGCTCATCACCCAGCAGCCGCTCGGCGGCAAAGCCCAGTTCGGCGGACAGCGTTTTGGGGAAATGGAAGTTTGGGCTCTTGAAGGCTACGGCGCGGCGCATACCCTGCAGGAAATTCTTACTATCAAATCCGACGATGTCCCCGGCCGCTCCAAGGCTTATGAGTCGATTGTCAAAGGTGAAACAATAAAAAATCTTAATATCCCCGAATCGTTTAACGTCCTGGTCAGAGAACTCAAAGGACTTTGCCTTGACGTCGAACTTATCCAATCAAAAAACGGACATGACGAGGTTGTAGCCGAAGAAACGGCGGCAGAGGAAAAAAAATAATTTTAATCAAATAAATATTTGCAAATAAATTATGACCTATAATCCTCCAAAACCGATTGAATTTGACGCCGTGAAATTAAAACTGGCCGCGCCTG
>CAYZNO010000080.1:0-4316 GCA_964479685.1 uncultured Gammaproteobacteria bacterium | reverse complement strand
GTTATTCCCAATTTTGTTGATGCTTCAGATTATGAGCCAAATTACGCGCCGGGAGATTATATTCTATATTTTGGAAGGTTATCCGAAGAAAAAGGGTTGGACGTTTTACTTCGGACTGCATCCGGCAGTGATATCAATTTGAAAATCGCGGGTGACGGGCCGGAAAGAGACAGATTAAAGTTTCAAGTTACAAGTTACAAGTTACAAAAAAAGGTTGAATTTGTTGGACATAAAAGTGGCAGAGAACTCCATGATCTTATCCGCGGCTCAAGGTTCGTTGTTCTGCCTGCGGTTTGGTATGAAAATTATCCGATGTCGTTGATTGAAGCCAATGCCTTGGGCAAGGCGGCAGTCGGAACAAATCTTGGCGGGATAAGAGAAATTATTCAGGACGGAGAAAACGGGCTGCTTGCCTCGTCCAATGACGCCAAGGATTTGAGAAATAAGATAGATCAGCTTTGGGGAAATCCCGGTTTGTGCGAAAGAATGGGGCGCCTGGCAAGAGAAATGGTCATTGGAAAAAATTCTTCGGATGAGCATTATCAAAAAATTATTGGTCTTTACGAATCAGCGAAGAAGCAACTGACGACGAACAACTAACTTGAGTCCGGTCGTTAGTTGTTAGCCGTTTATGTTCAAAAATAAAACAAAAATAAAAAAAAGTTTTGAAGCGCCGGAGTTTAACCCTGGATTTTTTTGGCTGAAAAATAAATATTTAAAGTTTTTAGTTTTTAGCGTGGTAGCTGGAACAGTGGCCGTTTCGGCTATTTTTTATGGCGGAGAAGAAGCGCCGTCTCCTGATTTTGGCATTCAGGCGGTAAAAATTGAAGAAAAATATCCGCGGGTGGCCAATTTATTTTTCAAGTGGGATATTTCCGACGCCGAGGCCAAGGAACTCGCGAAATGGGATGTCGTCGTTATAGATATGGAAGCCCAGGTCAACACGCCCGAGGGGCTGAAAAAAATCAAGGCCTATAACCCGCAAATAAAAATTTTGGCCTATATCACTTCTCAGGAATTTACCCATCATTTTTCCAAGTTAAAATCAAACAGCATGCGTCGCCGTCTTTATGACGGCATGTCGGATAATTGGTGGCTTAATTCCTCGGGAGGTGGCCGGCTTGTCTGGTGGCCGGGAACCTGGCTTTTGAATGTGACGGATGATTGTTCGGTATCCGACGGGAAAAGATGGAACGAATATTTGCCGGAATTTATTTCCCGAGAGATTTTGAATTCTGGCTTGTGGGACGGCGTTTTTTATGATAACGCCTGGGAGAGCGCCTCTTGGTTGCCGGGAGGAGATGATATCGATTTGAACGGTGATCATCAAGCCGAGAGTGTCCGTAATTTAGATCAAAAGTGGCGCGACGGGATGAACAAAATTTTCCGCCGGACAAGAGAATTGTCGCCGGGGAAAATTGTCATGGGAAACGGCGGCAAGGGTTATTTTAATTATCTGAACGGGATAGCGATCGAACACTTTCATAAAGCCGACTGGGTTGGCGCCATGAACGATTACTTTTTCGTGCTGGGGAAAAGCCAAGCGCCCAAGGTTTCCGTTTTAAACAGCAATACCGACAATACCGGCCGGCAGAACGATTATTCCAAGATGCGTTTCGGTCTTGCCTCCGCTCTTCTGGGAGACGGTTATTACAGTTTTGATTATGGGGATCAGGCGCACAATCAATTATGGTGGTATGACGAATACGGCGTTTTTCTGGGCAAACCGATCAATTCGGCTTACAATGTTGCGAACGGCAGTACAAAATTTTCATTAGGTGTTTGGCGTCGAGATTTTAAAAACGGTATTGTCTTGCTTAACTCCACTTCGTCGGAACAGACGGTAAATTTAAACGAAGAATTTGAGAAAATGCGTGGTTTTCAAGATTCGCGCACAAACGACGGTTCAATAATCAAAAGTGTAAATATCCCCGCCCGCGACGGTTTGATTCTAATGAGGCGGACTGAAGTCAACGTAATTTCCAGTTTTCAAAATGGTTCCTATACCCGCGTTTTTGATATGGCCGGTAAAGTTAAAAAGACAGGTCTGTTTACCTACGAAGAACAATACAAGCCGGGCAGCAATATTCTTACGGCTGATCTTGACCTAGATGGATCGGCGGAAAAGATAGTAGCTGATTCTTCTAAAATTGAAATTTGGAGTAAGGATAGGAAAAAGAAAGCATCTTTTTATCCTTACGGCGAAAAATACGATAAAGGGATCAATTTCGCGGTTGGCGACCTTAACCACGACGAAAAATTGGAAATAGTAACCGGTACGGAGAGGGGTGGCGGGCCGCAGGTCAGAATTTTCAACTGCGACGGAAAATTAATCCATCCAGGGTTTTTCGCTTATGCCAAGAATTTTCGCGGCGGGGTGAGCGTTGCTTTGGGAGATTTAGACGGAAACGGTTGGCCGGAAATAATCACCGGGGCCGGTTTTGGCGGCGGGCCTCATATAAGAATTTTTTCCGGCGGCGGAAAATTAATGCACCCGGGATTTTTCGCTTTTGATCCGAAGTTCCGCGGGGGAGTCAATGTTGCTTCAGCCGATTTGAACGACGACGGTAAGGCGGAAATCATCGCCGGACCGGGGGTCGGCGGCAGTCCGACCGTTAAGGTTTGGCAGGCCGACGGTTTGGTTTTGAAGGCGGAATTTTTGGCTTTTGACGAACGCGGCCGTGGCGGGGTAAAAGTGGGAACCGAGGATTTGGACGGAGACGGCAAGGCGGAAATTCTAGTCTCAACTACCGATATTTTTTCAATGACCAATAAATAAAAGATATTTATGAGCAAAGTGAAAAAAGAACAAGAAAAAGAAAGCAAGATCTGTTTTACTTCAGCCGACGGCAAGGAAACGGTTTGTATCCCGGAGGGTAGTATCACCAAACTGGAAGCCCGCGAGCCGGCCGAGGTCGAAACTAAGAAGAAGGAAAATATTTTTATTGGCACAATGAATTTTTTTGCCGCTCCATACCGAGGACTGAAAGAAGGATATGAAAAAAGATATTCCTGGGCTAAGAAGCTTTTTATCGTCGACCTGATCCTTATCGCGATTATCGGCATTTTGATCGGGCTGGATATTTATTTGGTGACAAGCCGATCGTCGGATACTTTTATCGGGCGTTTGATGGGTTTTAAACCGGTGAGCGAAACGATAAAAAATGAGAGTCCGATTTTGAGCGAAATTGAAGATTCCCAAGTTGTAGTTAAATTTACAATCAATAGCCAAGAAAAAATATTGGTGACCCCGGGAGAAAATTTGGAATATGCCATTTATTTCATCAATAGCGGGGATAAAAGCGTTTATGACGTGGCTTTTAAAATAAATTTAGACGGCGCTCTTTTAGATTTTAAAAAAGTAATTTCCGACAAGGGTGTGGTACGCGACAGAGCAATCGTCTGGACTAAAGACCAGTTGCCGGAGTTTTCGGAATTAAAACCGGGGGTCCGGGGCGAAGTAAAATTCAAAATAGGCACGGCCGAAGCCGCTGATCCGGCTTTAGCGACAAAGTTTGGTAGCGTCTTAAAAAGTTGGCCGGAAGTAACCTATAAAAAAGAGAGCAATTTTGGGACTTCAATTCATTGGGCTGGTGAGCCGAGAGAAGATAAATTCAATTCTGATTTAACCGCCAGGTCATTAGTTCGTTATTATACTTCGGAGGGGGATCAACTGGGGCGGGGACCGTTGCCTCCAGTTGTCGGAGAGACAACAAAATATTGGGTTTTTTGGAGCATTGAAAACAGCCTGAATGATCTTTCTGACGTTTCTGTTTCAGCGATTCTGCCGTCGAATGTCGGCTGGACGGAAAATAAGAGCGTTTCTCTGGGGGAACTTACTTATAATCAGGCAAGGCGTATGGTTATCTGGAAGGTAGGGGAAGTAAAACGTTACTCTGGGGAGGATTGGCCGGCGCAGGGAGTCGCCTTTGAAATCGCTTTGATTCCGGGTGTGGAGCAGACGGGAAAAGAAGCATTGCTTCTGGATCAGGCCAAGGTTTTCGGCGATGATAAATTTACCGGGCAATTTTTAGAAAGACCCTTGCCTGGTTTAACTACTAATTTGATTTATGATAGTTTGGCAAAAGATAAGTCAAAGGTTGTAGCAAAATAAAGAAAAAACAAGCGCTCCGTCTTTGGGCGGGCGTTTTGTTATATGATAAAATAAAAGAAAGATAAATTTAATCAAAACATAATTTATAATGATAAAATGAAGCCAGAAGGAGGCGCCCTGCCACAGCGGGGCAAGCAGAGCCTCTTTGGCTCTTTTACAAAAGGCCGCCTACGCTTTAAGCTATGGCGACCAATGGAGGATA
>CAYZNO010000079.1:0-4323 GCA_964479685.1 uncultured Gammaproteobacteria bacterium | reverse complement strand
AATCCTACGTAGTTTCCGCCTGGAACCCGGATTTTATTTACGCCATGGCGAGCAAGGGAAACGCCAACGAAGTTCCGCCTTTTTGCCACACGATGTTTCAATTCCAGGTTACGGGCGACGGCGTTTTGAATTTGGGTTTATATCAAAGAAGCGCTGATGTTTTTCTCGGCGTGCCGTTTAATATCACAAGTTACGCCCTGCTTCTTTTGATGGTGGCGCAAATTACCGGGCTAAAACCCGGGGAATTTGTCCACACATTCGGCGACGTGCATATTTATTCCAATCATTTTGAACAAGTCAAAGAACAAATAAACCGCGAGCCAAAGCCATGGCCGACCATGAAACTAAATCCGGCCATAAAAAATATCGACGATTTTAAATACGAGGATTTTACTCTGGAGGGTTATGATCCTCATCCGGCGATAAAAGCGGAAATAGCCAACATCGGAGGATTCTAAAAACCAATAGACGGATAAGCTAATAAGTTCATAAGATCTCAACAAAATCTTGTCCACTTATCTGCTTGTCATCTTATCCTCTTGTAAACTTATGAACTTAATTATTTCAGCCATTGCCGTCACCAACAAAAACCGGGCTATCGGTTTTAAAAATAAACTGCTCTGGCATATTCCGTCTGATTTGGAACACTTTAAAAAAATTACTTCTAATCACGCAGTTATAATGGGGGGCAACACTTACCTATCGCTCGGCCGACCGCTTCCAAAACGCACTAACATTGTCGTCACTAACATCAAAAATTTCGCGGCGCCGGGATGCATTGTTGCTTTTTCTTTGAATGAAGCATTGGAACGTGCTAAGGCCGAAGAAGAAAAAATAGAAAATGATCACAAAGAAATTTTCGTGATTGGCGGTGCTTCAATTTACGCCCAGATGCTGGACATGGTCAACAAACTATATCTCACGATTGTAGATGATACGACGATAGAAGCCGACACTTATTTCCCTGACTATGCCGAATTCAAAAAAATAATTTCTGAATCGGAAACGCAAGAATACAACGGATTAAAATTCAAATTTATAGAATTAACAAGATAGAAATGAACAAGTTCGTTGCCTTAGTCGGCATGCCGGGCGCGGGAAAAAGTGAAGTGGCCGATGAATTCATTAAACACGGCTACCAATACATCCGTTTTGGCCAGATCACCCTGGACGAAGTTAGAAGACGCGGTCTGGAACCAACCGAAAAAAATGAGAGGCCGATCCGGGAAGAATTCCGGGAACAATACGGCCCTGGTGCTTTTGCAATTTTAAATATCCCAAAATTTGACGAAGCGTTGAAAGTTGGAAACGTAATCGGCGACGGACTTTATAGTTGGTCAGAATATAAAATTTTAAAAGATAAATACGGAAAAAATATGGTTGTGATAGCTGTTTATACTCCGCCAGAATTAAGATACGAAAGATTAGCAAACCGCGCCGCGCGCCACGGCGCCGACCCAAAAATGAAATATCGTTCGTTTACTCCCGAAGAAGCAAAAGCCCGCGACTTCGCGGAAATTGAAAATAGCGAAAAGGGCGGACCGATTGCCATGGCTGATTACACGATTGTGAACACCGGCACAATTGAAGAACTCCGCGCCAAGACAAAAAAAATTTTAAATGAGATGAATATATGAAAAAAGGCATTTTAATGATAACCGACGGCATTGACGGAAGCGGTAAGGGAACGATTGTAAAAGCTCTCGCCGACTGGGCGATAGCCAAAAAAATGAAAGTTTTGGATTTGAAAGAGTATTGGAAAACTAAACATACTTTCCCCGAGCCGGAAGAAATTGCCGACTATGACGTCTTGATTTCCGCCGAGCCGACCTTCTCTATGGTCGGCCAGGCGATCCGCGAAGAAATCGTCCGAGAAAATAATCGGCATTACTCCGCCCAAACCGCGGCGCAGGCCTTCTCTCTTGACCGCGAAATTTTATATCGCCGAATTATTATTCCCGCCCTGGAGCAGGGAAAAATTATTTTTCAAGAACGAGGCGTCACGACCTCTCTTGTCTATCAACCGGTTCAGGACAAAACAATGGAACTTGAAAAAATCATTGAACTGCCGGGCAACAATTTGGCGCTGGAACACCGGCCTGATTTGCTGATTATCGCCCTTGTTGAACCGCGCGAAGCAATGCTTCGCATAGACGAACGGGGGAAAAAAGACAATTCTATTTTCGAAAAACTGCCATTCTTAAAAAAAATTGCCGAGAGGTTCGCCGCCCCGTGGTTCCGTGAATTCATGGAATTCCGCGGCAGCGAATTTGTTTATTTAAAGACAGATAAAACTGTTTATGATACAATAAAAAAAGCTGTCAGTACTTGGGAAAATTTTTATAAAACACATAAATAATAGGCGAATCTTAGGCGGATTCCGCAAATTGTATGTAAATTCACATATAATTCGCACTAAACCCGCATAAAATCGCGTATCACACTATGCTTGTTGGCGCTAAATCCTTAATCCAGGAAAGCTGGAAAATTTACAAAAATAACTTCGGCCTTTTCGCCAAAATAATCATCTGGCTTCTCGTCCCGGCCGTCGCCAGCTCTCTCTTGCCCTTTACCGGCCTGACCGATTTTATTCTTATGCCGATTAATTTTTTTGTTTCTCTTGCTTCGGCCGTCTTGGGAATTTTCGTTTCCGTCGCCCTGATACTTACTATCGTTGGTCTATATAAAAAAGAAGAAATAAATCTAAAAAATATCTACAATCTAAGTTATTCAAAAATTGTTTCCTGTCTCTGGGTTTCAATTCTTTCTTTTGCTGTCGCACTCGCGGCAATATTTCTCTCCGCCCTGCCGGCCATTTTGGCCTTTATCCTCAGAGAGTGGCTTCCGGCCGCCGACACGGTACTCATTATTGCCTATGTTATTTCCGGCGTTCTTTTTATCATCTCGAGCGTCGCTTTGGGAATTTGGTTATCTTTCGGTTTCTACGTTGTCGCTCTTGAAAATATCAAAGGAAGAGCGGCGCTTTGGTACAGCAAATCAATGGTGAAAGGTTACTTCTGGCCGGTTCTCTGGAGGTGGATTGCGCCGTACTTTATCTTTATGCTGGTCACAGTTGTAGTTATTCTTCTGCCAACTTACTTGATCGGTTTGATTACTGGCAGTGCCGGAGCTGGCTTTGCCAAGGCTACTCCATGGTGGTCGGTTTTGATTTCAAACGTTGTTTACACTTTTGCCATTCCCCTTTTCGCCGTCGCCGGCGTACTTCTTTATAACAGTCTGAGAAACGAAAAAACAACAAAAACTGGAAAATAAATTCGCGGTCTATGCACCTTATCCCGGTTATAGGTCTTGAAATTCATATTCAGCTCAAGACAAAATCAAAGATGTTCTGCGGCTGTGACAATACCGGCGAAGACCAGCTGCCGAACACGACTGTCTGCCCTGTCTGCATGGGTCATCCGGGCGTTCTTCCGGTTATAAACCAGCAGGCAGTCGAATGGGCCGGCCTTGCCGCTATGGCTTTGAATTGCGAAATCCAAAATTATTCAAAATTCGACCGCAAACAATATTTTTACCCTGACCTGCCGAAAGGTTACCAGATTTCCCAATATGATAAACCTGTTTGCCAAAACGGCTGGCTCGAAATTGACATCCCGGCAAAAGACGAAACAAAACGGCCTCCAGCGATAAAAATCCGAATAAAAAGAGTCCATCTCGAAGAGGATGCGGCGAAATTAACTCATGCCGGTGACGGTAAAAATAGTCTAGTTGATTATAACCGTTCAGGAACACCTCTTTTGGAAATTGTTACCGAGCCGGATCTCCACTCATCTCTTGAAGCGAAAACTTTTGTCCAGGAACTACAGCTTATTGCAAGATACCTGGGGATTTCCGATGCCGATATGGAAAAGGGCCATCTCCGCTGCGACGCCAACATTTCCATGAAAGAAGTCCTGGATAACCCAGCCAAAGAAAAAGGATTCCCAAAATTAAATTCAAAAACCGAAATAAAAAACTTAAATTCTTTCCGGGCCGTTGAGCGGGCGCTCGAATACGAAATAAAAAGACAGACCGAACTCTGGGAAAAAGGAAAACCGCCGACAGTCGAGACGACCCGCGGCTGGAACGACGCGAAACAAATCACTGAAGAACAAAGAACCAAAGAAGCGGAAAATGATTACCGCTATTTCCCTGAACCGGATCTTCCGCCGCTTAACCTCTCTAAATTGCGCGACAAAATTTCTCCATTGCTTCCCGAACTCCCTCGCGCCAAGAGAATCCGCTTCGTAACACAATACGAATTCACTCCCAAAGAAGCAAAGATTCTTGTTGAAGATAAAAAGTGGGCTAATTACGCAGAAA
>CAYZNO010000078.1:0-4375 GCA_964479685.1 uncultured Gammaproteobacteria bacterium | reverse complement strand
GGGCCGGATTAAAAAGCATCACAATTAATTCCTGCTCTTCGGGAGTCGCCTCTTCTGGCCCGGACTTGCCAATATCATGCAGAAGGGTCGTTTGCAAAAGTTTTTCTTTATCCAGCTTAAAAGGCAGTTCGGCCTCAAGTTCTGGCCAGATTGCGTCAATAATTTCCGCCATTTGCGCCGCGTCTTCAAAATGCCGCGATTCGTGACTATGCAGCCACTTGAACCTCGCGAAAAGTTCAGGATAAGCGCGGATATCTAAGTTTGCCCGCGAAAATTGCTCGGCAATAAACTGTTCCCTGACCGCTTCTTCCGGATAAAATTCTTTTGTCTCTTCGTTCATATTTTATTAATCTTTTAAATCAAACTTGCGGGCCGCGGCGTCTCCCCAGGCTTCAAGCGCTTCGATCGCCTTTTGTTCGGCCTGTTTTATCTTTTCCTTGCATTCCAAATATTCTCTGAAATTTTCGGCCACACCGCTTCCCGCGATAATCGCGTCCATTATCCCGTCTCGTTCTTTTTTTATCTCAGCCAGACCGTCTTCCGCCGCCTTTAGTTTCTCCCTCAGCAAATCCAAATCTGCCTCAGGATTAATCTCCGCCTCTCTCGATTTATCATTCGTAAATTTGCGACTGTATTTTATTTTCCGGCTTCAGGGTCGGAAACAAAATTACTTCTTTAATATTATGCGAATTGGTCAGGAGCGCGGTCAAGCGGTCAATGCCCATGCCGAGTCCGGCGGTTGGCGGCATACCATGCTCCAGCGCCGTGATAAAATCTTCGTCAATTCTCATTGCTTCAACGTCTCCGGCTTCGCGCATTTCCTGTTGGGCAACAAATCTTTCGCGCTGGTCTTGCGGATCATTTAACTCGGAAAAAGCATTAACCAGTTCCGTGCCGGCAACCAGAAGCTGGAACCTTTCCGTGTAGCGCGGATCTTCGTGAATTTTTTTGGCCAGCGGAGAAAGTTCAATCGGATGGTTAATGACAAAAACAGGATTCACGATTTTCGGCCGGACGACTTTCTTGAAAATTTCATCCATAATTTTCCCCCGATTGTCGGACGGCAAAATTTCCAAACCAAGCTCCCGCGCTTTTTTTGCCATACTTTCCCTGTTAGGATATTTTTCAATATCGCAATCGCCGATTTTCATTAAAATATCTCGGAAAGTAACGCGTTCGTAGGGCGGCGTAAAATCAACTGTATTTTTCCCATACACCGTTTTCATTTCTCCGCCATTCGTTTTTTTCATGAGATATGTAAAAAATCTTTCCACCATTTTCATTAAATCGTTATAATCAGCATAAGATTTATAAAGTTCGACCTGGGTAAATTCCGGATTATGAGACCAATCGATTCCTTCATTCCTGAAACATCTTGCTATCTCAAAGACCCCTTCCAGTCCTCCGACAATCAAACGCTTCAGATAAAGCTCAGGAGCAATACGCAAATAAAAATCGGAGTCCAGAGCATTGTGGTGCGTAATAAAAGGCCTAGCCGTGGCTCCGCCGGGAATCGACTGTAAAATCGGCGTTTCCACTTCCGTAAATCCGTCTTTTTCAAAAAATTCTCTGATGCTTTTAACGATTAAACTCCGCTTTTTGAAAATCTCGCGAACGCTGGGGTTGGCTATTAAATCTAAATATCGCTGGCGGTAACGGACCTCAACATCGGAAAGACCGTGCCACTTCTCCGGAAGCGGCGCCAAAGTTTTGGTCAAAAGTTTCAACGCTTCGACAACCACGGTCTTTTCTCCGGTTTTAGTAATGAAAAGCGTACCTTTCACCCGGATAAAATCTCCCATATCAACTAGATTTTTGAAAAAATTATAAACTTTGTCGCCGACCGCGTCTTTTTTCAACATTATCTGGATTGTTCCGCTTTCATCTTCCAAATTGGCAAAAGCCAATCCGCCATGCAGCCGGACACTTTTCAGGCGACCGACCAGGGAAACTGTTTTCTTTTTCCCGGCTAATTTATCAAAATCACCAAAAACTTCGGCAACCGCGTGGGTTCGTTTGGCGGTTGAAGGATAAGGATTAACTTTCTGCGCCCTGATTTCCTTTAATTTTTCCAGTCTTGCCAGTCTCTCGTCGGTTGATTTATCCATATTTTTTTTATTTGTCATTGCAAGTCCGCCTCAGGCGAACATGGCAATCTAATTTTAGAGGTATTTATCCTCTTAATTTTATCTTTAT
Source organism: uncultured Gammaproteobacteria bacterium (assembly GCA_964479685.1). GTDB lineage: Bacteria > Patescibacteriota > Patescibacteriia > XYB2-FULL-38-15 > XYB2-FULL-38-15 > JBGSRW01. The sequence goes on along the minus strand of CAYZNO010000078.1, from coordinate 2,179 downwards.
TTCAGGAGGATGTCAAAAATTAAAATGACTAGTAACCAGTAACGGGCAGTAAAATAATTTTGAATATAAATTTTTGACATATATTACCTTAATATGATAAAAATAAGGCAAGGAGGAACTAATGGGCCACAATTTCATGAATGGCGACCAGGTGGTCTTCATTGAGGCAGTGGATCGGCAGGATCCACCAGAACTTCCCGACTACCTGCCTGTCGTTCCGGCAGGCACGATGGGCAGAATCGTGGCAACGACCAGGGAGAGCGTCATTGTTCGGATTGCGAATCCCCGTAATCTGCGACGCAACGCTTTCTTGCAACTCTACGCGGACGACGGCAGGACACCATGCTGTCCAATCACGGCCATCAAGCGGCCACACAGACCTCTGCGCAGAGAGCACCTTCCACCCGACACCACCCATCGCGGCAAATTCAATGGCCAGCCCGGCACTGACTGCCAAAACCAGCGAATCCACGAATGGAAACGCCGGCGTTTTTTATTTATATAAAAAAGGAGCACCGATGATTAGTCAGTGCTCGGGGTCGGAAAGCGACTCGCGGGCCGCCTACTTCTTCGGCGCGGGGCGGTAGAAGATCGCGACGAGGTACACGCTGACAAGAACTCCTCCCTCACCAGAACCAGCTCCGACGGCGCTGGATACTTGTCGAGAGACAATCTCTATTTCTCTGTTCTCCTCCATCCACTGGTTCATCCGTTCTTCGAGCTTCTCCAGCCTCTCTACCGAGCTCCCCGAGTGGAAAATCTTAACCCGCTCCATTTCCTTCCTCCTTCTTTTCCTCGAAATTGAGGATTTTATAATTTATATCATTCCCATTATTTTGTCAAGAGATAACAAAAAACCACCATTTTACTGGTGATTTTTAAAATTATTCTTCGAGCGTAGCGAAGCGAAGTCGAGAAGCGGTTATCGACGCGGCCTGCGGCCTTGCTCGAACAATAAAGTAGAACTATTTTATTTCCAAAATCGTATAAACAACTGTTCCTTTGGGAACCTGAATCTGCACCTTGTCCCCGACCTTGCGGCCCAGGAATGCCCGGCCAAGCGGCGACTCGTTAGAAATTTTTCCGGTTAAAGGATCTGCTTCGGCAACGCCGACAATTTCGTATTCCGCTTCCGTGCCGTCGGTTTTTACTTTCACTTTTGAACCGACATGGACATTATCTATCTTCCCGCCGCTGTTGATAATCTCCGCCTTGGCAACCATTTCCTGCAACTCAATGATTCTTCCCTCGACAAACGCCTGCTCGTCTTTGGCCGCTGAATACTCCGCGTTTTCGGACAAATCACCTAATTCCTTGGCGCGCTCAATGCGTTCAATAATCTCTCCGCGTTTTACATTGACTAATTCGTCGAGCTCTTGCTTGAATTTTTCCAGACCTTCCTTCGAGACATACATTTTTTGATCTTGCATAGTTTGCTTTTAATCCCGGAAAAGGGACATCCTTAGGTTTTAATATTGGTAAGTATAAACTATTTAAAAAATCTAGGCAATAGCTAACGGCTAAAATACCATTGTAAGAATTCGTGAGCAATGTCAAGGGAGATACGGCTCCCCTCCTCCCCCTCTTCGACAAGAACCGTAATCGCAATTTCAGGGTTCTCGTAGGGGGCAAAAGCAGTAAACCAGGCGTGGGGCGGCTTATTTGTTTGCCACTCGGCCGTACCAGTTTTTCCGGCCGAACTTACCGGCAAATCAAGCAATTTTACGGCGCTGCCGGAAACCACGGTCTGTCTCATGCCCGATCTCACGATATCAATATTTTCTTTTTTTATAAAATCTTTCCTCGTGACATAATCCTTGCCCGGTTCGTTCGACGCCTCTACGCTGTCAAAAAAATGCGGCTGGTAGAGCGTCCCACCATTGGCAAAAACCGCAGTAGCAGCGCAAATTTGAAGCGGAGTCACGGCAATATCTCCCTGACCGATGGCCAAGTGATATGTGTCGCCAATATACCATTGTTCTCCCCTGATTTTTTCTTTCCATTCCTTGCTTGGCAAAAATCCCTCAGCTTCGTTTGGCAGATCAATACCAAGCTTCGAACCAAAACCGAAAAGCCGGGCGTATTGGACAATTTTTTCCACTCCTAGACCCTGGAAATCCTCATAACCTCCGCCGATAATATAGAAAAACGTATTAACCGATTCGGCGATTGCCCGCGT
>CAYZNO010000077.1:0-4406 GCA_964479685.1 uncultured Gammaproteobacteria bacterium | reverse complement strand
TGCAGTTTTGGTTCTTTTTGGTGGATAAATTGTTCGCCGAATCTTTCCATATTTTTATTATTTTATTTTCTTAACTTCTTTCAAAAATTGCTCCCCTCTATCAAATTCGTTTTTAAACATTCCAAAACTCGCGGCGGCGGGAGAGAGGAGGACAGCATCGTCGCGCACAGCGAATTTCCGCGCCTTTTTTACGGCTTCGCGCATACTGTTAACGGTGGTGACTTGTGACTTGTAACCCGTAACCTGTAACTCTTTACGCAATTGGGGAGTGGCAGTACCATTAAGCATCACTACCGCCTTGACATGTTTTTTAATTACCAACGCCAAGTTTTTAAAATTCAAATTCTTGTCCGCTCCGCCGCAGATTAGAATAATTTTATTACCGCCAATAGCGCGCAGAGCGGCAATTGTCGCTTCGGGCATTGTGGCGGTCGTATCATTATAATATTTTACTCCGCGGACTTCGCGGACAAATTCCAGCCGTCCTGGCACGCCGCGGAAATTTTCTACTACTTTCTTTATTTTATTCAGGGGTATATTCAATAATTTTCCTACGGACACAGCTGCAGCAATATTTTCCAGATTATGTTCTCCTAAAATTTTTAATTTCCACCCGCGCGGAATATCGCTTGCAGAAAACCAGACCACTTTCCCCGGCGCGCGCTTTGCCATTTTCTTACACCAAACGCAATTTTTATTCAACGCCAAAAAATCATTTTTATTTTGATTGGCAAAAATCGCTTCTTTATCGTGGACATATTTTGCCATGCTGTTTTTGTAGTAATTCTGGTGATCGGAATAGATATTTGTCACAACAGCGACGTGCGGACTTATTTTCAAATCGCGCCAGCCCTGCAACTGCCAACTGGAAAGTTCGAGAACAACGATGTCGTCTTTTTTCACCTTGTCCAAAAGAGGCAAAGTTGCCATACCCTTTATGTTGCCGGCCAGATAAACCCCTACACCAATGCCTGTCTTATGGCTCTTATCCCCTACTATATTATTTTTCCCCGCCTCATCCGCAAAGAAATTGATTCCGGTTTCTTTATTGGTATGGGGGTAAACTTTTTTTCTAGTCGCCTTGACAACCTCAGCAATCAAAGTTGAAGTCGTGGTTTTGCCGCGCGTTCCGGTAATGCCAATAATTTGGCATGGCGCCAAAAGAGCAAATAAAGCGTCATCCATAAAAATTGGCACGCCGTTTTTTTTCGCCTCGGCAATATAGATTGAATCAAGCGGCACGCCGGCGGCTTTAAAAATCATCTCGGCCTTCCTAAAATCTTCTAACCGATGTTTCCCTAAAACAAACTTAACCGGATGAATGTTTTTTTTATTTTTTAAAAATTTTCTAATCTCTATCACCGAGGATTTTAGTGTTGGTGCTAGCTTAAGGTCGGTCACGGTTACTTTTGCTCCTTTGCTAACTAAAAATTTCACGACGCCAATCCCCCGGCCCAAAAGGCCAAGCCCCATGACGGTTATTTTTTTGTCACGAAAATCCATAATTTATCCAAAAATATAGATACCGCCACCGGTTACGGCAGCTACGATAATTCCCGCTATTATAACGCCTAAGGCGATTAAAATCAAGGCGCGGCGCGGCGGAATTCCAAATAGATAAGAAGCCACGGCTCCCGACCAGGCGCCGGTCATTGGCAGTGGAATCGCTACAAAAATTACCAAGGCCAAATTGATTCCGTACTTCAAGGCGCCTCCTTCAAATTTACGGCGCACCCTAGCAAACCACCAATCAAAAAAACGCTTTGCCAAATGCCAATGCTTGATTAAAAAATCAGCCCCCGGCCTCAGGAGATATACAATAAAAAAAATCGGCAGCATGTTGCCGAGCACCGACCAAAACAGAGCCGGCCAGAAAGACATTTTATAGGCTAAAATCGCCACGGGCAGGGCAACGCGCAGCTCGGCAATGGGAATCATCGCAATAAGAAATGTCGCGGCCTCCGGCGGTAAATTTTGAAACCAACCGACGTAATCAAACATTGATGGATATTAATAAATAAGCAGATTCCCTCCCCCTTATTTTTTAGGCCCCTTTATAATACTGATGACCTTAAACTTTCTCACATTTTTGAAAAATAAATCCCACAAAAGATAAATGCCAAAACTTACCGCAAGCGCCACCAGGCCGAATTTAACCATGGTCATAAAATCGAAGGAAATAAACTCCCCGCCGGCAATCATGTCGCCTTTGGGACTAAAAAATTGAAGCATGGCTCCGGGCATAGCTCCCAGGGTCAGAAAGCTGGCTGCCGTGCCAACCAGAAAAATTGCCTGCAATGTTGTCAGCTCTTTTTGGGTATTTTCCTGATAAAGGGAATTTATCAGATCGGCCGCCGAGCTTAGGGACTCATCAGTCATCTGCCAGAGTTTGACAATGTAATTATGAATACTCATGGTTTTCACGAACCTGTCCGCTTTATATTTATTCAAAAATTCAAGATAACCAACGTTTTTTGCCTCAATCTGCCTGGCCGATACGTAGTTGTCCATTTGACTTATTCTGTTCTTGATAAGCGTGTTTTTTCCTTTATAATCCAATATTCTTTCCCGCAAGTTTGGTAATTCCTTATACCTAATAACTTCTTTCTTCAAAATATCGGCTACATTATCCCAAAGATAACGGTTAATATTTAAAAATTTATGCATCTGCCCTTCATATTCTCTGAAAAAAATATAATGACGGATTAGATTCAGGCATTCATCTGTTTTTATTTTTTTTGAAACAACGCAGATATACTTGGACGAAAAATAAATTTGATAATTTTTATCAATTACCTTGGCGTGCGGCAAGTTACTGCCCAAACTTTTTAGCAAATTATTCACCTCGGATTCTTTTGCCTGGCTCATTGCCAGTATAGTTGTCCTGACCCGATGCACCGGCGCGAGCATTGTCAAAAGCGGAAGCGGGGCGCCCTTACTATAAATAAAGGTAAAAACTTCGGCTAATTTTTTCTGATAAAAATCTTCCAGAAAATTCAGATCTTTTTCTATCCTTTTAAAATTTTTGCCTAAAACCAAAAGACCGTCTTCGAAATATTCAAAATCGCAACTTTCACAATTGGCCAAGACCTTATCAAAGGTGCCTCCGTAGTAATTGACATTTTTAATTTTCAGTTTATCGTGCAGGGCGGCAATCTTTTTTTTATCCAACTCCAACTCCGAACTCTGATACTTCAAAAAATTAAAAAATTCCTGCAAATGCAGCTTTGTCCTGGGAAACCAGCTGCCCGTATATATTTTCTCAATTTTCATAAAACGAAAATTTATTTTATTTATTCAAAAAAATATTGGCTTTTTCCAAGACTTTCCTACCACTCGGAAAAGTCAGTTGGGCAAGCGCCGCCTCATATGGCAGCCACTTGAAATCAACGTGTTCGTGGGAAATTTTTATATCCTCGATTTTGGTTTCTGCCAGATAAAAAATCACCTCTTTGTAAATTGTTTTTCCTTCCTTCTTATAAAACCAAAATATCTTCTCCCGAAAGCCGGGCAAAAAAATTAAATCCCCAATGCCGGTTTCTTCGCGGGCTTCGCGCACGACAGTTTCTTTCTCTTCCTCTCCTTTTTCTATCCCGCCCCGCGGAAAATCCCAGTGGCCCGCCTCATAACGCAAAAGGAGATATTCAATCCCCTTATTTCTCTTAAATATAACTGCGCCGGCTGAAATTTCTTTTGGCATTTTTAAATAGATTATTTCTCTCTCATTTTGACGTCGTATAATATTTCTTCAACGCGCCGTAAGTTGTGTTTTGCCTGGTCGTATTTTGTCCTCAAATAACTCGTCAGATTGAATTTCAGCAATTCGCCAATAACCTCCCTGATTCCCGACGCCAGTTCTTCCACTCTCTTAAACTTTTTATCGGTCGCGGCCAAAACCGCTTTGCGAAGAAGTTCGCCGGTAAAATCACAAAGCCCGGCCAGATAACTGTCGGCATCGATTTGCGCTCCTTTTATAAAATCAATTTTCTTACCTTCCAGAAATCCGCCGAAAAATTTTGCCTCAACGTATTCCTCGAGCGCCGCCCGGTAAGAACCCTCGTAGCGCAATTCTTCTTCTTTTTTAAATTTTTTTTCAAGTTCGGAAAAAATCGCCTCCACTTCGGAAAGCAGTGCGTTGCCACCATTCATATCGTCACGGTGGAAAGCGAATATCGCCTGCTTGGCTTTCATCAGGGCGTCATTCGAAAGGCCTATTAACTCGCGCCTTTCATGATCGTAAAAATCGTAGTCTTTTTTTAGTTCCTGGAATAGTTTTTGATTAAGCATATTTAAAAATATTTTTAAACAAATTTATCGCATTTGACGGCCAGTAGCAAAATGATGGCATTCCTTGTCACAAGTCCGACAACCTTTCCATTTTCAACCACCGGTAAGCGGCCGAAGTC
>CAYZNO010000076.1:2153-4432 GCA_964479685.1 uncultured Gammaproteobacteria bacterium | reverse complement strand
ACGAGCCTTGATCCTCTTTTAATCTCGATCTCTCTTCTCTTTTCGTAAGAAAGTAAATTTAAATTAATCATGGCTAGTCCGCCTTTATGCCTGCGAGCGCCAAACCTATCGCCGTCATAAAGGCAATTGGAGCTCCGGGCAATTTAACACGCTGCTTCTTTCCCGGTTTTATGTTGACAAAAGGATCACCTAGAGTAATCTTAAGATTTGTTTTGGCGGCAAGATATTCAGGCAATTTTTTGGTCTTTGCCGCTCCGCCACAGATGATAAGTTCTTCGACTTCTTCGCTGTCACGCCACCCTTCAAATCTTTGAGCCTGCTTTATTTCTTTAACGATAACGGAAAAATTTTTCTCAATAATTTTGTACTCTTTGGATTTTTCGTCTTCCAGTCCGACCTTAATTTTCCTGTCTTCCGCCTCAGCCTCCGACATTTTCAAACTGGCGGCTATTTCTTCCGTAATTCCGGAGCCGGAAACCGGAATACTGATACTGAACTGAATAACGCCTTTATCATACAAAATAATGCTTGAACGGTTGGCGCCAAGATCCAAAATCATTTTAGGCGGATCGTCTTCCGCGGCTTTTTCTTTTTTCTGCCGGATCAAAGCGTTAACGATCGCTCCTGCTTCTATCTGCAGGGCTTCGATCTGCAAACCGGCACTGGCAAGAACTTCAAGATAATCATCGACAATTTGGCGTGGAGCAACCCCGACCATAACCTTTATGAGATCGTCTTCAACTTCCTCCGGACCGACGGACTGCCAATCAATATAGATCTCTTCGGCTTTTACGGGGAAATATTGCTGTATGCCGTCAAGTATAAAATTATTAACTTTCTTGTTTTCCAAAGTCGCCGGAATCTCGATAATTTTGATAAAAGTCTTTGTCTCGGGCAAACAGGCAATAACTTTTTTGGTTCTGATCTTTTTCCCATGCGCCGTGGCCAAAAGTTTTTGGATAATTTTAACAACTTTGTTTTTATCTTTGATTACCCCTTTTTCAATCAACCCGACGGGAACCTCAATCTCATTCCATGCCCTCAGATTACCCTGGCTATCAAGCCAGACCAGCTTCAGAGAAGTATCGCTGATATCCAGACCAAAAGAATTTTTCGAACCAAATAGCATAATAATTTAAAATTTCATAAAAGTTATTCGCCTCTTGTCCCTTGGACTTTTCTCCAAGTCCCGGCTTCAGTTGAAGCTAGTTTCATACTGACCGGAGTTATACCAGTATCATCGTAATTAATCTGCCCGTTGTTCTCAACCTTAACTCGATAACCGGCCGCGGCCGTGACATTTCCGTTATTGAAAATTTTAACGCTGCCATTCAGAGCGTAGAAAACCCCGCCGTCCACATTATTACTGACGCTGATAGCCGGAGAAGAGTCGCTTGTACTCGTATTTGTGCTAAAAAAAAACATATAAAATACATAAACCACTGACCGCTGGATTATAGCATTGTTGCCGATGGTAATCCGCCCTGAATTGGCCCGATTGGCCGGATTGTCAGCCAGAAGAATGCCGCTTGCTTCACCAAAATCAGAGTTCAAGCGAATAACCGCGTTATTGGAGATATTAAAATTTCCAACCACCCAAATTGGGCCGGTTACCGTGAGGGTGACATTGTTGGTAAGGGTAAAATTTCCGTTAATTTTTTTCGGGCCCAAGGAAATTGAAGTGCCGTCCGGCGGGGTATAGTTGCCGCTGATTGTCCCTCCCGCTTCGGCGGCCGCGTGCCAAAAATCAAGATCAAATGCCGGAAGGCTTTTTGCTTCAGGTGTCGGACTGCCGGCATATTTTGTTCCGCCAACTGTTGTTCCGGTCAAATCTGCCGGATGGTTTCTATAATAAGCGTCGCGCTCCACCTCGGAGTTTAATATCCGATCGGCATGGGCGTCATGAATATTGTCGCAATTATCAATTTTCCCTCCGGGCAAGGAGACAAAGACGTCGTGGTTGGTATAAGTATTATTACTGCAGATAATGTTGCCGTTGGAATAAACCGGCGCATTGTTAATTTCAACATTATTAGTTAAATCAACTCCTCCGCCCGAAGCCTGAACAGCGAAATCAAAACCGGATTGAGTAACCGTTTGCGGCGCGGCTGAGGCTTGAACCACAACTTTTTTTATTTTTCCGCTGGACGAAGTAGCGATTGAAGTAACGGTTTTTGAAGTGCTTGTTCCAACGACGGTCGTGGTAAAAGTTCCGCCGTTCAAACTCACGCCGCTTTCTCCGACGTAACTTTCTCCGTAGGTCCCGCCGCAATTTATCC
>CAYZNO010000076.1:0-2143 GCA_964479685.1 uncultured Gammaproteobacteria bacterium | reverse complement strand
GCCCCGGCCTCGGCTATCCATAGGGCCTCTGTCTTATCGTTTATCGTTTTGCTGATCTTTGTTGAATGCACTGATTTCTCAACCGTTATCAAAACGTAGGCCGAAGCCAGCGCCAATATCATTGTAGCGATAAAGAGAACTTGTCCGCGGTTGTCCAGAAATTTTTTCATCTGTTTTCCAAAACAAAATTTTTATTTATGGTATAGGTTTGCGTCTTGCCGGAAATATTTTTAGACAAAACTATCTGGACTAAAACCGAGCCAACGTTATCGTAATTGCTGTTATCGCAAATAAATCGCAAACTGGAAACGGAATCGGACAAAGACCTCTTCGATGTCGGCCGGCTCGAGGCCGTGTCCGCCTGTTGGGAAAGAAATATCTTCCCGCCGGAAAAATAAACCGCGGCGTAATCGTATTTTCCGGAAATCACCTGGCCAGACGAATCGACCGAAGGTATCTCAACAATCAGGGTATCCGAGGCAGCCGTAAAATTTTCTGAATTTATGGTTCTGGCCGCGAGCGTTTTATCGGCAACCCTGATATTTTTCCCGACCGCCTCCATGGCTTCGGCCGCCTGGAGCCCGAAATCTGAGTTAGCCGAACTAAGATTGAAAATTCTCCCGTGAGCGATAAAAATATCCATTAAAACAGCCGAGAGCAGCGCAACAAGCCCGACTACTACCACTGACTCCAGGATTGACATTCCTTTTTCCGCACCCGCTTTATTCATATATTTCACTTCTTACGGTTTGAAGTTGAATTTCCCGCGCCGAGCCTTTCTCCTGCCAGCTGACTTTGGCGGTAATTTTTTTAATATCAGTGCCGCCGTAATTTTCTATCGTCAATTTTCCTCTTAAACCGGCAAGACCGGATGGGCTGATCGCGAGAAACCCGGCCGGAAAAGAATCTATCTCTTCCGTGTCAAAATACCAATCTCCGTTTTTCACCGAACTTTCAAGATGCAAATTGTCCAAATAATAGTAAGCGCTGTTTTGCCCCATAAAACCGAGATACCCGCTCACGATGGAACCGTCACTTTGATCAACTTTTAAAATATCGTTAAAATAAACTTTTAGCGAAGTTCCCGCCGCGACGACTTTAAGTTTATACCAGGTATCCAGATTGGAAATCTGGCTTTGGCTCCAGAGGACAGATGGAACTCCGGACAAAACCTTGATTAGTTTAATCGTATTGCCGGTGACACTCCAATAATAATAATTGCCAATGTCCTGATATCTGAAAATAATTCCCGCCTGCCAGTCTGACGCCGATGACGACAAAATTTTCAAATATCCGCTAAAGGTAAAATCCGCGTAGTAACTCTCGGGGAGAAGGACGATACTCGAAATATTTCCGTTGACCGTAATTGACGAAGGAGCGACGCTTTGCACGTTTGGCGAACTTTGAGCTCCCGGATCGCTCGTTATCTTCTGCTGTCCAAGATTATAAGCCAAACCAATGAAATCGCCGTCAGTCCGTTCGGTTAAACTGTCAAACGGGTAATTATTCAGAGCGGCAAGCTCCGCTTCCGCGAAACCATAAGCCAAATTTTTGTTTTGATTGCCCTGATTCGCTCTCAAAACAACTATTGAAGAGGAAAAAATTGAAAGAACCATTATTATTATGAAGAGGCTTACCACAATCTCAATTAGGGAATTTCCTTTTTCTTCACCTCGAAAAAAATTTCTTGGAAACATGCTAAATTTGAGCTATCGAATAAATCGGCATTAAAATTGAAACCGCCATAAAGGCGACGCCTAGGCCGAGAATGAGTATCAATATCGGCTCAATAATCGACGAAAGGGAATCAAAAATATTCATTACTCTCGTTTCATAGAAAGAGGAGATTTCAGAAAGAACCTCGTCAAGAACGCCGGCTTCTTCGCCAACGATGATGATCTGAATAATCAGATTAGGATAAATATCCGCGTATTTTTGAAGCGCGGTATGGACAAAATTTCCTTTGTTAACTTCGTCTCTGGCCTCAAGGAGCGACTGCTTGTAAAAAACATTTTCCAGACCGTTGGCCGTTGCCAAAAATGCCTCAGAAATCGGCACCCCGGCCTTGAGTAAAATACCAAGATTCCTCGATAAGCGGGCTAAATTCTGTTCTTTAATAATTCCCGAGATAATCGGCATTTTA
>CAYZNO010000075.1:0-4436 GCA_964479685.1 uncultured Gammaproteobacteria bacterium | reverse complement strand
ATTTGGCCGCCGTTGCAAAATGGACAGATGATCCCAGTGTTACGGGGTTTTGCACCGTGTTCTATCAGGATGTCGTCAAAGCAGTTGGGTTGCAGACGCGCGAGAAGAAATTCCTTCGAAAGCTGGACTGTCCGCCCCTTAGCGTCGATAACCTTGCCCATTTCAGCAAGAGCGACAGACACCAGCTGGGGCGGAACCATTTCCTCGGTCGTTTTGCGGTCTTTTCCGGATCGGTCGCTCGCCATTTCCATCCTCCGCCTCCTGCGTTTTTTGAAAATAATATCCCCCGTCCCCAACGTTGAACGAAGTCCAAACTTTTTTCGCAAAAATCCTAACGCTCAATTTTAATCCCACCAAAGCGGGACTGATCTTGGCCGGATAAAAAGGATAAGGGGGCCGGGGGGATGAATTTTTACCTATCATTGCTTGTCAATTCCAATTTTTTCGCTGCCGCCATTTTTTTTCTTTGATTTCTATTTGCAGCTTTCCGGTCCAAGTAATCCGTCTTTTTCGTAGTGTTGTTGGCAGCTTTTCCCGTCTTTTTGGTAGGTTTCCATGGCCTTAACGGTGTTGCCTGTTCCTTTTTCTATTTCCCACAAGATTCCATTGTCATAACCAATCGGGCTTTCATTTTTATCGCCGCAGATTTTCTTTTTTTTCTGCGCCTGATTATCCACTTGATACCAACAGCATAAATCAATGGTTCTTCCTTGAATTGCGTGAGATTCAATTCCGGTTCTTTGATATTTTAACCCTGCAACCGTTTTTGAAAAGCCGGCCGAGCAATCAGTTCCAGTAGTTCCAGCTATCTTTCCGCCGTCAGAAGAGGTTTCTGATTTTTGATCGACCGATTTTTGTCCGCATCCGGATAAAGCTAGGCTAACCGCGACTGCCAAAAATAACAAACTTCCGATGCGTACTAATATTTTTTTGTTCATAGTTTAATTATTAATTTTTAAAATATTTATTATTTAAAAATATTACGACCTATTTAAGTATATCATCTTTACAACAAACTTTGTACATTTTATTAAAACTAAAGTTTAGGTAAAAAAATAAGGCGTGCTTAATCCTTATTTTTATTAACTCGGGGACTTGGATTTTGTCTCCACACCAAAATTATATTCATAACTCGGGGACTTGGATTCGAACCAAGATTACCAGGGCCAGAACCTGGCGTCCTGCCGTTAGACGATCCCCGAACTATAAATATAATTTAAAAAAATTTGGTGTGGTGGCGTGCAAAAATTACCAGGGCCACTTGCCCGCCTCTGGCGGACCGTTATGCGCCCAAGGCGCACTCGCCTCAGGCGAGGACAATCCCCGAAAACTGGATCTGATTTTTTTAATTTATCAAAAAACAAACAAAAAAACAAGGCGCAAATATCCTTGCCGCTTTTTATTCCACTATTTTCCCGCCGAATTCTTCTAAAACTTTATCAACTTCAATCGCCGGCGGGCGAGGCGGTTCTGGCAAATCGGCGACAACGCCGCTGACTTTTATGTCACTGCCCATCACTTCGCGGATAAGCCCGCGTAAAATCTGATTATTTTTAACCTCGTTTATCCTTTCCTTATGAAAACGGTATTTAAAGCCTATTTCAAGCGTGCCGTTGTTTATCGCCATGGGTTGGCCTATCCGCAGAATAAAAACCAAAGACGGATTGCGGTCGGCGGCATGGCGCAGAAGGTCGGCCCACTTTTCCTTAATCTGGTCCAAACTCAAAGCCACTCCAGAGACAACTACTTCTTCAGCCTTATTTTCATCGTTTTTTTTTACCGCTTCCTTTTTGTCATTGCGAGCGACCGCAGAGAGCGCGGCAATCTCATTATCTCCAATTTTTGGTATCGGTCGTATGACATTTTTCGACGGTTCTGGCGCGGCAATATTTTCCTGCACAGCCGAAAACCCTCCGGTAATTTCCACGACCGCCATTTCAAGCGGCAACTGAGCGATCTCGGCGAATTTCAATTCTTGTTTTTTTTCTATAAAAAGTTCAAGCCAGGCGATAAGCGTCCTCGGCTCTATTTGCTTTCCAAACTCCAAAATCTTTTTTTCCGAATCCTCGTCAAGGTCAAAAGCGAATTCCGAGAGATTTCCGCTGATTCCGGCCAGCAAAATCTTCCGCAAATATTCAACCAGGTCGGAATTAAATTGCGTTAGATCCGTCCCCTCCTCAACCAGTTTATTTACGAGACGTATTCCCGCTTCGGCGTTCCGGCTGGCGAGATGTCCGACAAATTCCCCGACCGAATTAAAATCCGATTTCGGGATAACAAGTTCGGCCTGCTCGCGGCTAATTTTGTTTTTTGCGTCGCGAAGCGCCAAAACCTGACCGAGCAAACTTTCTGCGTCGCGGACACAGCCTTCCGAGGCCCGGGCAATGGCCTCCAGAATACTCTCGTCAACTTCAACTCTTTCCAAACCCAAAATATATTTTAATCTTTCCGCTATTTCCCGGCGGGAAATCTTTTTAAAATCAAGTCTCTGGCAGCGGGAAATAATCGTGGCGGGAATTTTATGGACTTCGGTCGTTGCTAAAATGAAAATTACGCGCGCCGGCGGCTCTTCTAAAGTTTTCAGGAGCGCGTTGAAGGCCGAGGTTGAAAGCATGTGCACTTCGTCGATAATAAAAACCTTATATTTCCGGCGGGTCGGGGAAAACTTGGCATTGGCCACGATATTTTCCCGGACATTATCAACTCCGGTGTGGCTCGCAGCATCAATTTCCACAATATCCAAATCCCGCCCGGAAGTTATTTCCTTGCAGGAATCGCATTCATTACACGGCTCGGATTCGCCCGCCTTGCGCTTTTCACAATTCACTGCCTTGGCCAAAAGCCGGGCAGCGGTTGTTTTTCCAATCCCCCGCGGACCGCAAAAAAGATAGGCATGGGCAACCTTGTCCGTCTCAATTTCGTTTTGCAGGGCGATCTTAACATGGTTCTGGTTTGTCACCTCTTTCCATCCCTGCGGCCGGTATTTTCGGTATAATGTTGTCGACATAAATTACATCTATTGTTCGAGCGAGGGCTTTTGCCCGAGTCGAGAACTACAGCTTCTCGACTCCGCTCGAAGAATAAAAGCTTTATTGTTCGAGTGATCCGCCGAATCGGCGGGGAGTCAAGAACCTTACCATTCCTTGCCCCACTTACCGCTGATAAGATTCTTTTTCTTTTTTTGGCTCCAATCTTTTATTTGTTTTTCTCTTTTTCTTGCTTCTTCCAAATTATCATGTTCCTCAACATAAACCATTTCTTTGGGTTTATGTTCTTTCGTGTACTGTGCGCCTTCAAGCGAAAGATGTTGCTCCCAGCGGTCTAGCGCATTCCACGTTAAACCAGTATAGTATGTTCCGTCTAAACATTCAATTATATACACATACCAACGCCACTTTCCCATATTACTGTTCGAGCAAGGCCGCAGGCCGCGTCGAGAACCTTTCTGCTCGGAACCGCTTCTCGACTCCGCTTTGCTACGCTCGAAAAATAACTAATTACTTGCCCTATCTTATACTATTTTTCCTTTTTTGACAAATATAATCTAAGAGAAAAAATCAAAAAAAGAACCCCCGAACTCCGTGCTAAAAGCACAAAATGCGAGGGTCCAAGAATCCGAGGGTCAGAGCCAAGAGCCTAGTTTCCTAGGCTCCAAGCGCCATCACACCCCCAGGGCGAAACAGCCCAAGTCGCCGAACCGGTAGTCGTCCCAACCGCAGTAGGCGCCGCAGTAGAGGCCGTGCTCACCGAAGTAGCCGAGGAACAACCGGAGGCCGCCCGCGTACAGAGTGTCGGTGTGCGTCCAGTAGCGATCCAGAGGCACCCGCTCGCCCGTCAGCTTGAACTGGGCGAGGATGAGGCCCGCGAGGAGAGCCGCCGAACCAAAGCTCGCGAGGTGGGTCGAGGGCAGGTCGTAGCGCTGCCGCAGATCGGAGAGGAGCTTCGTCTGCTCGTCCGCGGTCTTCGCCGTGCTTCCCGGCAGGAGCCGCGGGATCCAGAAAACGATGCCGTCCTTGGTGGGTTCGGCGTTCTGGAGCTGCCAGTCCTGCAGGTAGGCGAAGTTCTCGACGCAGGGGCCGGCCTTGGGGGCGTGCTGCTTCAAGGTGAAGCCGGCCTTGACCTTCCAGGCCACGGGTCCCGCGTAGCCGAGCTCGGAGGCCAGACGGCGCCACTTGGCGGCGAGCTCGCGGAGTTCCTCGGCGAGGTCCTTGTCCGAGACGGGGGTGAAGAACTCGGCGATTTCCACTGTTTCGCCCTTCTTGTAGAAGAGCGGGTGCATGGCCCGCACCTGCTCCTCGGAAAGCTGGGGGTCATCCAGCGCCGCCGCGATGTCGCGGAGGATTCCCCAACGGCCGATAATCCGCCGCTGGACCTCGTCGCGATTCCAGCCGGTTTCGTTGACAAGAGCCAGAATCTCGGCTGCCTGTTTTGCGGAC
>CAYZNO010000074.1:0-4563 GCA_964479685.1 uncultured Gammaproteobacteria bacterium | reverse complement strand
ATTTTTAATTATTTTAGCAATATCTTCCGGAGTGATGTCTTTGCCGCCCAGGCCGACGATGAAATTCGCTACTTGCTTGCCGTGGCAGAGGTTTTTTATGTCGCTGCCCAAGATACCGCCGTAGCCGAGCGAAATCGCCCGGTCGATCACAGCGATTTTTTTGGGTTTGTTTTTCAAAATTGCCGCCGAAATTTCTTCGGACGGGAACGGCCGGAAGCATTTGATTTTCAGCACGCCAATTTTTTTGTTTCCGGCCAGGCGATGACTCAGTGTGTGTCTGATTGTGCCCAGAACCGAACCCATGGCTACAAGCAGAAGGTCAGGATTTTTCGGTCCGAAATATTCGGTAAGGCCGGAGCCGCTTTTGGCGGAGAATTTTTTATGGAAATCGGAAAAGATTATTTTTAGAGTTTTTTTGCTGGCCGTAAGATCCTCGTGGATTTTCGCCCTGGTCGGCATGTAGCTTTCCGGCGTGCTCATTCCGCCCAAAGTGACAGGATTTTTAGGATCCAAAAATTCTCCGGGGATATTTTTTTTAGCCGGTAAAAATTCATCGACAAGTTTTTGTTCGCGGATGTTCACCGGTTCAAAAGTGTGGGTCAGCACCATTCCGTCCGCACAAACCATAGTGGGCAGGTTTTTCTGTTCGGCAATTTTATAGGCAATGATATGAAAATCGGCGGCTTCTTGATTATTTTCGGCAAAAAGCATAATCCAACCGGAATCCCGGAGAATCATGGCGTCCTGCTGGTCATTCCAGATATTGATCGGGGCGGAAACAGCCCGATTAGCGCAGGTCATAACAACGGGCAGACGCATACCTCCGACGTTGTATAAAACTTCAGCCATAAGAAGGATGCCCTGTGAGGCGCTTGCCGTGTAAACGCGGGCTCCGGCCGCGGAGGCGCCGAGGACGGCGGAAATCGCCGCCATTTCACTTTCGGCTTTTATGTACTCAAAGCCGGCCCGGCCTTCGGCTTTAAGTTTTGCCAGGTTTTCCATGATATGCGTTTGCGGAGTAATAGGATAAACCGCCACGACGCGCGGTCGGCAAAGTTCAATTGTTTCGGCAATGGCTTTTGAGCCTTCAAGTATTTTTCTCATATAAGTGTGACGAGATCCCTCGCTTTCGCTCGGGATGACGTTAGCGCGTCATTTTTCTTCAAAATGCATTGAAATGGCTTTTACCGGGCATTCTTTGGCGCAGAGGCCGCAGCCTTTGCAATAGTCAAGATCGTGGTCGTAAAAAATCAGACCTTTACTATTTTTTTGTCCGGTGGGGAAGCAAATTCCTTCTGGGCAGACCCGTTCGCAGGTTCCGCAGCCAATGCAGACTTCGTGGTCGACAATGGGATAAAAAACTCGCCAGGCGCCGGTTTTGTTCGCAGTTGTGCTCCCCGGTTTTGTTACAAATTCAATTTTTTTTATTTTTTTCATTTTGATTGGTTAAGTTAGCACTCAACGGAAAATTTGTTGCCGCCGTCAAGGCCGATTTTGCATTTTTCCGCCGTGAAACAATATTTATCGCGAGGGTTGCAATGGCAGTAGGCAGTATTCATGGCTTTAATATTTTTTTCGGCGATTTCCGCCTTGAAGCGGGCCGAGATGGCTTTTCGCAAAGATAGAGGGCTGAGAAGACAACTCGCGCCGGCAAAGGAGCCGAGCATAATAGTGTTGATTATTGGTTTACCCAGAATTTCCAAAGCGATTTGTGTTGCCGGGACTGTCTGTACTTTCAGGTTTTTTGGCAAGTATTTCAAGTCCTTTGGATTTTTTTCAGTATTGATGACTATGAAAGTATTTTTATGGCAGCCCGAGAAAACGTCAACTGGCCCGATCAAGGTCGGGTCTTGGATAATAAGATAATTTGGTTTGTAAATTTGCGAGCGCAGAAGAATCGGCCGGTCGGAAATTCGAACAAAGGCCTCGACCGGAGCGCCGCGCCGCTCTATGCCAAAAGACGGAAAAGCCTGGGCAAATTTTCCGTCGAAGTGGGCGGCTTCGGCAATAAGTTCGGCGGCCGTAACAGTTCCTTGTCCGCCGCGTCCGTGAAGGCGAATTTCAATCATATTTTATTTATGGTTTTTGAGATTCTTTTTGAACCAGCAAAAAGTCAATGATTTTTTTAAAAATTTCGGCCTGGATTACTCCTTCAATTTTTTCACCCTCAATAAACCAAGTTGGTGTGCCAGAGACCCCTAGCGATTGCCCATCAAGAATGTCTTTCAAAACTTTACCCCTGCTGTCATAACCGGAAAGGCAAAGAGAAAATTTTTCCGCGTCAAATCCAAGTTCTTGAGCTTCGTTTTTTAAAGTGTCCTCTTTCAAATTTTGGCCGGCGAAAATTTTGTCGTGCATGGGCCAGAAAAGATTTTCATTTTGGGCGCATTCGCCCGCCTGAGCGGCAAGCATGGCGTCGGGGTGGATTTCAGTTATTGGAAAATTGCGGAAAGTAAAATTTACTTTACCGCCGTAAAGGTTGCGCATTTGGCCGACGATAGCACTCGCTTCTTGCGAAAAAGGGCATTGGAAATCAAAAAATCCAGTTATGGTAATTGGGGCTCCTGGTGAAGAATTTGGTTCGCCGGAGGGGTTGATTTTTTGCGGATCAAAATTTTGTCCCCCGGCATTGGCCGCGGAGGCGCGCTGGAATTTAATTTTGCTCGGGAAAGGCATTCGTCCGGATTTCAGTTCATTATAATAATAAAAGACCCGGCTCGCAAATAACAAAATTAAAATCAAAAACAACCCGCCTAAAACCGAGATTAAAATTCCCCACCATTTCTTGTACCATTTCTTTTTAAGTTCCGGATCGTCGGTCGGGTAATTAGCCGTAGGAAGTTCGAAAAATGGTTCATTATTTACCGGTTTGAATTCTTCCATATCGAGGCATGGTAAAAATATTATGCTACAATAGAATTATAACATAAAAAAACAATATGAGGTATCAAAACGGCTGGGAAGAAGAAATTGAGAAAAGAGTTGGCCGGCGTGCCAAACGAAAAAGGCGGAAAATGAAGGTTAGCGGGCGGGGCGCTCTAAGAATTAAGGATCTGATGGCTAAAAAGAGCCCCGATTGACATTTCGGGAGGTGTTTGTTATACTTTCTTTATAAGAAATTCATGAAAAATATATGAAATATACAGGCATTATTCAAATTATTGCGGCCATTCTTCTCATGATCGTAATTTTGCTTCAAAACCGGGGGGCGAGTGTAGGAGGGGTTTTTGGCGGCGGAGATGCGGTTTATCAGACAAAGCGGGGTATCGAAAAGAAGCTTTTTGTCGCGACTATTATTCTCTCAATTATATTCTTAGGCACCGCGCTGGCTAATTTTATTTTCTAGCGAAGGGGCTGATAAATCCGGGATTAATGCAGTTTAGCCCAGGGTTAATCTGCTATTCTCGGCTAACGGGAAACCTCAAAGGAAAGGAGGTTTGTTGCCGCTTACGGAGGAGGTCTTATTGTCGTGTGCGGATGAAGAGAATCCTATAACAATGATTAATTTTTTTTCCAAAAAACCGAATAGTGGAAAAAATAATAAAGATCAAGGGTTTAAAAAGCAAGCTGATTTCGACAAGAAATTAGTTTTTTCGCTTTCCAAAACGAGATTGCCGACTTTTTGCCAGTTGAAATATTTGCCGCGGTGCCTGGGGCGTGGCGAGAAAAAAATTATCGTATTATTTTTCCTTCTTTGCTGTTTATGTCTGGCCTTCATGAGTTGTAAATTTTTTTTCCTCGAAACGAAGGTTGTCCCAACCGATGGCGGAGAATATGTTGAGGGGCTGGTAGGGGGGCCGCAATACATCAATCCGATTTTGGCTCAAACTAATGATGTGGATATGGATCTGTCGCGCCTGCTGTTTTCCGGGCTATTCAAATATAATGAAAAGATGGAATTCATTCCAGATCTGGCTGAAAGATATGAAATTAGCGAAGATAAAAAAAATTATACCATTTATCTTAAGGAGAATTTAAAGTGGCATGACGGAGAAATGCTTTCCGCCTCGGATGTTATTTTCACGGTTACGAGCATTCAGGACCCTTTCTATAAGAGTCCGCTTTATTCAAGTTTTCGCGGCGTAACAGTGGAAAAAGTTGATGATAGAACTATTATTTTCAGATTAGGAGAGGCTTATGCCCCATTTTTGGGAATGCTGACTTTCGGAATCCTGCCAGAGCATCTTTGGTACAATATTCCCGCCCAAAGCGCCAATTTAGCCGAATACAACATAAAGCCGGTGGGATCCGGTCCTTTCCAATTTAAATCCCTAACCAAGGACAAAAGCGGAAATATCAAAGTATACACATTGGAAAGAAATGATGATTTTTATGACGAAAAACCGTTTCTGGATAAAGTAATTTTTAAATTTTATGCTGATTTTCCCTCTCTGCTGGACGCTCTGCAGAATAAAAATATTGAAGGTATAGGTTTTTTGCCCGAGGAATATAGGGATTCGCTTGAGGGGAAGAAAATAAAAGAGTATTTGCTCGATCTGCCACAATACACTGCTATTTTTTTTAATCAGAAAAACAGCGAGCCGCTTAAAGACGTCGCCGTCC